>NZ_CVTX01000168.1:0-78037 GCF_900005715.1 Pseudomonas sp. 34 E 7 | reverse complement strand
AAGAGCCCTTTGGTTACTTTGGGGCTTTTCCAAAGTGACCCGCCGTCAGGGCGGAACCCTAAGTAGCCGTTACCGCAGAAACGGATATGTACTCGATCTGATCCAACATCCCGGTAGGCCCAGAGGCCGCCATCGGGGGCAAGCCCCCTCCCACATTTGGACCTCGGAGCGTCAGGTAGATACGCGTTAGCTCCCTCGCTACAGGTGCGGTGTCGCACCAAAATTGTGTAGATACCTATGCTCATCGGGGGCAAGCCCCCCCCACACAAGCCCCCTCCCACAGGTTTTACCGCATCAACTTCAAGCCTTGCTGATGATATTCCCCGCATGCAGCCCGCATTCCTTCTGCGTAGCTTCTTCCCACCACCAGCGGCCTTCACGCTCGTGCTGATTGGGCAATACCGGGCGGGTGCAGGGCTCGCAACCAATGCTGATAAAGCCGCGTTCATGCAGGCTGTTATAGGGCAGCTCAAGCATGCGGATATAACCCCAGATTTCCTCACTGGTCATCTGCGCCAGCGGGTTGAACTTGTACAGGGTACGTTCCGGGGTAGAGAACGCCGTATCGATTTCCAGCGCGGCCACCTGACTGCGGGTGCCCGGGCTCTGATCGCGGCGCTGCCCTGTGGCCCAGGCGCGTACACCTGCGAGTTTGCGGCGCAACGGTTCGATCTTGCGGATGCCGCAGCACTCGCCATGACCGTCCCTATAGAAGCTGAACAGGCCTTTCTCCTTGACGAAGGGTTCCAGCTTGCTCTGGTCCGGCGAGATCAGTTCGATGTCGATCTTGTAGAAGTCACGCACCTGTTCGATAAACCGATAGGTTTCCGGGTGCAGCCGGCCGGTGTCGAGGCTGAACACCTTGACGTTCTTGTTCAGTTTCCAGGCCATGTCCACCAGCACCACATCTTCGGCGCCGCTGAAGGAAATCCACAGGTCGTCACCGAACTGGCTGAACGCCAGCTTGAGAATGTCCTGGGCGGACTTGTTGGCATAGGTCGTGGCGAGTTCAACGACGTCGAAGGCTTGGTTCATCAGGACGGTTCCTACAGGTCAGTGGCGCTGAGCGCTCTATAGGCGGCGATGGTATCAAAATCCGCCCTGCGTTGCGGCGCCGTGCTTGAATCGCTAGAGTTCGGCAGTCCTTTTGCTCGCTCAACTTGAATAATACGAACGGAGTGTCTTGTGGAAATTGCCTGTCTCGACCTGGAAGGGGTGCTGGTTCCGGAAATCTGGATCGCCTTCGCCGAAAAAACCGGTATTGAATCTCTGCGCGCCACCACCCGTGACATTCCCGACTACGACGTGTTGATGCAGCAGCGCCTGCGTATCCTCGACGAGCATGGGCTCAAGCTTGCCGATATCCAGCAAGTGATCGCGACACTCAAGCCACTGGACGGCGCCATCGAGTTCGTCAACTGGCTGCGCGAACGCTTTCAAGTGGTGATTCTCTCCGACACCTTCTACGAGTTCTCCCAGCCGCTGATGCGCCAGCTGGGCTTTCCGACCTTGCTTTGCCACCGCCTGATTACCGATGAAAGCGACCGGGTGGTCGGTTACCAACTGCGCCAGAAAGACCCCAAGCGCCAGTCGGTGCTGGCGTTCAAGACGCTGTATTACCGCGTGATTGCTGCCGGCGATTCCTACAACGACACCACAATGCTGAGTGAGGCTGATCGCGGAATTCTGTTCCATGCGCCAGACAATGTGATTCGTGAATTCCCGCAGTTTCCGGCCGTGCACACATTTGAGGATTTGAAGCGGGAGTTTATCAAGGCGTCGAATCGGCCGTTGAGCCTGTAAGTTATCCGGCGCGGCTGATGGCCTCATCGGGAGCAAGCCCCCTCCCACATGGGCCTCCCAGCCTGCGCCTAAATGCCTGCCAGCAATCGTTCGTAAGGAATACACAATCCTTCATGCAGGCGTTTGATCATCGCCAGGCTCAGTTTGCGCTTGCCGTTCAGAACTTCTGAAACTCGCCCGCTGGGGCCGATAAAGGGTTCAAGATCGCGGGCGGTCAAGCCCATTTGTTCCATGCGGAATTTGATCGCTTCCACTGGGTCCGAAGGCGGCATTGGAAAATGTTCCGCCTCGTATTTCTCGATGAGAACAGCGAGAATTTCGAGTTCGTCACCTTCGGGGCTGCCGATGGCCGCTCCCCAAATCTGCTCGACGCGCGCGAGCGCAGCGGCCAGGTCTTCCTGAGAGTGAATAGGTTTGATGTTCATCACACGGTCTCCGCGTTGATTGAGTCGTACTGCGCGTGGGTGCCGACGAAGCGGATAAACCCAAGTTGTCGCTCATAATCGATCGACATGATCACCCGATACTTGTTGCCACCCACGTTGAACACAACCCTGGCGCCTTTGAGAATGCTCGCAGTCCTGAGCTCTGCCTTGAGGGCCTGTGGTGTCGGATAAGTGGCTTTTTCCATATGGCGATACAGCTCGACCAAGGGCGTTTTCGCGTCGGCAAAAGCCGGGCGACTCTCCCAGAATATTCGTAGGGTGGAGAGAGCGATTATGCGCATCGTTCTGACCTCCCGTTTTGGGAGATAGTAGAGTGGAGCGGGAGAGGATGCAATTCCTGAAACAAATCCTGACGATTGAGCAGTCGCATATGTGATCCTTCACAGACGGCCGGTGGGCGCTGGAAGACGGAAGCTATCGCGCAGCTCACCGTCGGTCCACAACCGTTCTGATTCGGGGTTTTTCGTGGCGAAGTCGCTGCCTTGCGCGGCAGGAATGGCCTGGTTCTAGAGCGCTTCCAGGGTGTGTAACAACACCCGTACCTTCGTCAGCGACTCCTGATATTCCGCCTCCCACTGCGAGTCCGCCACGATCCCGCCGCCGCCCCAGCAGCACACTTGCCCGTCCTTGACCAGCAGGCTGCGGATGGCAATGGAGCTGTCCATTTCGCCGCGCACGTCCAGGTACATCAGTGAACCGCAGTACAAGCCACGTCGGGTCGGCTCCAGTTCGTCGATGATCTGCATGGCGCGGATCTTCGGCGCGCCGGTGATGGAGCCGCCGGGGAAGCTGCCTTCGATGAGGTCGAGGGCATCCTTGTCGTCGGCCAGCGTGCCGGTGACGCTGCTCACCAGGTGGTGCACGTTGGGATAGCTTTCCAGGCTGAACAGCTCCGGTACGTTTACCGAGCCGATTCGGCAACTGCGGCCGAGGTCGTTGCGCAGCAGGTCGACGATCATCAGGTTTTCCGCGCGATCCTTGGGGCTGGCCAACAGTTCGTCGGCGTGCGCGGCGTCTTCCTGGGGTGTCAGGCCACGGGGGCGGGTGCCCTTGATCGGGCGGGTTTCGACATGGCGCTCGCTGACCCGCACGAAACGCTCGGGCGACAGGCTCAATACCGCACCGTGATCCGGCAGGCTCTGAAATCCGGAGAACGGCGTCGGGCACGCTTGGCGCAATGCGCAGTAAGCCACCCAGGGATCACCGGCGCACGGCGCGCGAAAACGCTGGGCAAAGTTGACCTGATAGCAGTCACCGGCCTGGATATAGTCCTGGATGCGCACGATGGCCTGGCGGTACGCCTCGGCCGTGAGGTCCGGCGCCATGGGGCCTTGCAGCGTGAAGCTGGCCGTTGACGCAGTGAATGGCCGACTGAACAAGGCAATCAGGCGCTGCCGCTCACGGTCGGCCAGTGTGGGGTGAAACACCAGTTGGCTGGTCTGCGCCTGGTGATCACTGATCAGCGCCCAGGCATACAGGCCCAGGCGCGCGTCCGGCAGGTGCAAATCGTCTACCGCCAAGTGCGGCATGTGTTCCAGGTGGCGGCCGAAGTCATAACTCAGGTAGCCGATCAAACCACCGGCAAAGGGCAGCTCTGTACCGGCGGGCAGCGTCGCTTCGCCCAAGTTCGTCAGGCTATCGCGCAGGCGTTGCAGGAAATTGTCGCCGCGCTCCTCAGGCTCAACCGCGAAGGTCGCCTCCGGCCAGGCGCTGAGCAGGTCGTAACGGCCACGCTCGGCAGCCGGCCGGCCGCTGTCGAGCAGCACCGCGCCAGGGGCATGACGAATCGCCGTAAAGTACTCGGCGGGGTTGGCCCGATAGGGCAGCGGATGTACGGAACAGGTCGACATGCGGGGGTGGATCAGCCAGTGGCGCGGGGGAGGGGATTGTAGTCCCCTGTAGGATTTGCTCCTAGAGGGGATGTCGGGGATAGACAGTTTGAAGACCGGATCAGCCTTCCACCGGCGGAATATGACCGAACATTTCCTGTACGAACTTCACCCGCTCTTCCACGGTTTCGGTCACGCCGGCGGCTTTCAGTTCTTCCAGCCGCGCCTCCACCGCATGGGTGCGCAGGGTCAGGCCGCAGTCGTTGGCAATCTGGATATTCAGCCCCGGCCGCGCGTTCAGCTCCAGGATCAGCGGGCCTTTTTCCTGGTCGAGCACCATGTCCACGCCGATATAGCCCAGGCCGCACAGCTCGTAACAGCCGGCCGCCAACTTCATGAAGCCGTCCCAGTTGGGCAGTTGCACGCCATCCACCGCATTGGTGGTATCGGGGTGCTTGGTGATGATGGTGTTCAGCCATGTGCCACGCAGGGTCAGGCCGGTGGCCAGATCCACGCCCACGCCAATCGCGCCCTGGTGCAGGTTGGCCTTGCCACCGGACTGACGGGTCGGCAAACGCAGCATCGCCATCACCGGATACCCCATCAGCACAATGATGCGGATATCCGGCACGCCTTCGTAGCTGATGCTCTTGAAGATCTGGTCGGGCACCACGCGGTATTCGATCAAGGCGCGGTCGCGGTGGCCGCCCAGGGAGTACAGGCCGGTCAGGATGCTGGAAATCTGATGCTCGATTTCTTCGTGGCTGATGATCTTGCCGGACACCGTGCGATAGCGCCCTTCAAAACGGTCCGCCACCACCAGGATGCCGTCGCCGCCGGCACCCTGGGCGGGCTTGATCACGAAGTCGCTGCGCCCGCCGATAATGTCGTCGAGCTTGTCGATTTCCTTCTCGGTGGAGATCACCCCGTACATTTGCGGCACATGGATGCCGGCCGCCATGGCCCGCTCCTTGGTGATGATCTTGTCATCCACGATCGGGTACAGGCTGCGCTTGTTGTACTTGAGCACGTAGTCGGCGTTACGCCGGTTGATGCCCATGATCCCGCGCGCCTCCAGGGCTTTCCAGGTCTTCCAGAAGCCGAACATTACGAGTCAGCCTTCAAGAACGCCTTGAAACGTACCAGTTCGGTCAGGCGATAACCGCGATAACGCCCCATGGCCAGCATGAAACCTACCAGGATCAGCAGGATCGCCGGGAAGGTGAACACGAAGTAGACCAGCTCCGGCACGCTCATGATGATGTGCGCCAGGGAGGCTGCGAACAGCGTGCCGATCGCGACTTTCAGCGCATGGTTGGCGCCACGCTCTTCCCAGGTGATCGACAGGCGCTCGATGGTCATGGTCAGGATCACCATCGGGAACAGCGCCACCGACAGGCCTCGCTCCAGGCCCAGCTTGTGGCTGAACAGGCTGATGGCGGCAATCAGCACCACCACGAAGGTCAGCACCACCGACAGGCGCGGCAGCATCTGCAGCTTGAGGTGTTCCAGGTAGGACCTGAGCGACAGCCCCAGTGCGGTAATAATGGTGAACAGCACAATGCCGAAGCCCAGTTGCGTCTCGCGAAACGCCAGGGCAATCAGCACCGGGGTGAAGGTGCCGAGGGTCTGCAGGCCGATCAGGTTGCGCAGGATCAGGATCACCAGCACGCCAATCGGGATCATCACCATGATCATGAACGTCTGCTGGGTTTGCAGCGGCAGGCCGTACAGCGAGTATTCGAGAAAGTTGGCGTCGGTGTTTTCGTCGGTCAGCTTGGCCAGGCGAATGGCATTCATCTCGCTGTTGTTCAGGCTGAAGGTGACCATGGCTTTCTTGCCGCCATCGACCGTGATCAGGTTTTCATCGCCGGTCCACCACAGCAGGCGGTCGGCGGGCAGGCCTTGCTCACCGGTTTCCGGGTTGAAGTACAGCCAGTCGTTGCCGTTGAAGCTGCGCAGCCACAGTTCAGGCGATTGCGGCTGGTCGGCGACGAGGCGGATGGTGTGGACTTTTTCCACCGGGACGTGGGCGATGGACAACAGCAATTCGACGATCTTGGCCTTGTGCGGCGTCGACGGGTCGCCCGCCAGCAGCAGTTTTACATTGTCGTCGTTGAGGTTGTTGGTGCGCTTGATGGCTTCGGTGATAAAGGTTTCGACGTCTGCCGAGTGCTGGCGAATCGGCGCAAGCAAAGCTTCGGCGGCGATTTTTTCCGGGCCTTCCACGGCGATGCTGTCGCGAAAGGTCGGGCCCTTGATCTTGACCTTTTCACCGCTGTAGCGCTTGGTCAGCACCAGGCGGTAATACAGCGTCTGGTTACCCTTGGCGCGGCGCGCCGACCAGGTGACCTTGCGGTTGCCGTCGGCGCGGTTGACGCTCACCCCGTAGTTGTTCGAGATGAAACTCTCATTGAGGCTGACGAAGTCGCGGCTCAACGGCGGCACGAACATCGAAATCTTCACCGGGTCCTTGGGGTTGGCGACGAACTCGACCTTGGCGTCGATGTTCCACAAGTCGTCGGTGGCGTCCTCGGTGACAGGGATGCCCAGCACGAAGATCTGGTAGGCGGTGACCGAAATACCCAGCACCACCAGAATGGTGATCAGGATTTTCAGGTGCAGGGTCAGAGAGCGCATTCGGTTTACTCGGCGGTATGAGCGTCGGCGGCGCAGGCAGGTTTGCCTGCTGCATATTTAAGGCTGGGGTCGATCAGCGCATCAAAGCGCTTGAGCGCTTCGGAGCCGATCAGCAGCGGATATTGGAAGGTGCTGCGGTCGGTCAAGTTCACTTCGATACTGCGTAAAGCGCTGCCCATGCAGATATCCAGGGCAATCACCGGACGAGCGGTGTACTGCTTGTCCTCATCGGGGTCGTAGTCATCGGCGCGGCGCTTGATTTTGCTGACTCGGGCCAGGGGGCGTTCGATGGGGTGGGAGTGGGCGGTATCGATGGCCAGGTAGAAGCGTACCCAGGATTCGCCGTTGCGCTTGAAGCGTTTGATATCGCGCGCACTCAGCGAGGCGGTCTTGGCGCCGGTGTCGAGTTTGGCCGCGACTTCCAGGTCGATGCCCGCCAGCTTGGCGTATTCGTTCAGGCCATACACCGTCTTCTCGGCGGCAACGCCAAGGCTCGGTATGGACAATAGGCATAACAACAATAGGGGGAAGGGCTTGAGTCTCATAGTTCCTGAGGCGATGCAGTGCGAAATTCAAGGCGACTGGCATTACTGCGCAAGCTCCCTCGTGCGCCATTTCATCTTGAGATGTCAGGCAAAAGCGGCGGGCATTCTAACATGATGCTTTTTTGGCGCCAGCGCTGGCAGGCGGCCATGCTCATCAACGGCCAATAAGGTTATTAGACGATTGTCGACAATGTTGATTTATTCTTTGACTAAGCAGTGAGTATTGGCTAGTTTTTGCCGCATTGCTTTTAAAGGTGTCGACAATATGCTGGATCACTCGGAGTTTCCGTCGGCGCTGTCGGATGAATCCCAAACTATGTCGGAAAACGTCTTCCGACGCATCCAGGCCGCCATCGTCAAGGGCGAGATCGCCCCCGGCACGAAGATTTCCGAACCGGAGCTGGCGCGTACCTACGGCATCAGCCGTGGCCCGTTGCGCGAGGCGATTCACCGTCTGGAAGGCCAGCGCCTGCTGGTACGGGTGCCCCATGTCGGCGCGCGGGTGGTGTCATTGAGTCACGCCGAGCTGATCGAGCTGTATGAAATCCGCGAGTCATTGGAAGGCATGGCTTGCCGGCTGGCGGCCGAGCGCATGACCGACGCGGAAATCGAAGAACTGCGCCAGGTATTGCACACCCATGAACGGGACGCCGCGTTCCAGGCCGGTGTCGGCTATTACCAGCAGGAAGGTGACTTCGATTTTCATTACCGGATCATTCAAGGTGCCGGTAACCGCACCCTGACCCAGATGCTCTGCGGTGAGCTGTACCAATTGGTGCGCATGTACCGCATTCAGTTTTCCACCACCCCCAACCGTCCCCGCCAGGCCTTTGCCGAGCATCACCGCATTCTTGACGCGATTGCCGATCGCGACGGTGAACTGGCCGAACTGTTGATGCGCCGGCATATCGGTGCTTCCAAACGCAACATCGCCCGTCACTTTCCGGACGGCGCTCCCCAATAAATAGAGGTGAGTCATGAGTTCCACGAACAAGAGCACCCCAGGCCAGCGTTTCCGAGACGCGGTCGCCAGTGAACAGCCGTTGCAGGTGGTTGGCGCAATCAATGCCAACCACGCCTTGCTGGCCAAGCGCGCCGGCTTCAAGGCGATCTACCTGTCAGGCGGCGGCGTGGCCGCCGGCTCCCTGGGCGTACCGGACCTGGGCATCACCGGCCTGGATGACGTGCTGACCGATGTACGCCGTATCACCGATGTGTGCGACCTGCCGCTGCTGGTGGACGTGGACACCGGTTTCGGTTCCTCGGCGTTCAACGTGGCGCGCACCGTCAAGTCCATGATCAAGTTCGGCGCCGCCGCCATCCATATCGAAGACCAGGTCGGCGCCAAGCGTTGCGGCCATCGCCCTAACAAGGAAATCGTGTCCCAGCAGGAAATGGTCGACCGCATCAAGGCCGCCGTGGACGCGCGCACCGATGACAGCTTCGTGATCATGGCCCGCACCGACGCCCTGGCCGTTGAAGGTCTGGAGTCCGCCCTTGAGCGCGCCGCCGCCTGCATAGAGGCCGGCGCCGACATGGTGTTCCCGGAAGCCATCACCGAACTTGAGATGTACAAGCTGTTCGCCTCGCGGGTGAAAGCACCGATCCTGGCCAACATCACCGAATTCGGCGCGACCCCGCTGTTCACCACCGAACAGTTGAAATCTGCCGATGTTTCCATCGTGCTGTACCCGCTCTCGGCCTTCCGCGCCATGAATAAGGCCGCCGAGAATGTGTACACCGCCATCCGCCGCGACGGTACGCAGCAGAATGTGATCGACACCATGCAAACCCGCATGGAGCTTTACGATCGTATCGACTACCACACCTTCGAGCAGAAGCTCGACGCGCTGTTTGCCGCGAAGAAGTAACGGCTCTCTGAACAACTATAAAATGGGAGAAGAACCATGGCTGAAGCAAAAGTATTGAGTGGCGCCGGCCTGCGTGGCCAGGTGGCCGGGCAGACCGCACTGTCAACCGTGGGCCAGGCCGGTGCCGGCTTGACCTATCGCGGCTATGACGTGCGTGAACTGGCCGCCGATGCGCAATTTGAAGAAGTTGCCTACCTGCTGCTGTACGGCGAACTGCCGACCCAGGCCGAACTGGCGGCCTACAGCACCAGGCTGGGCAAGCTGCGCGACTTGCCGCAAGCGTTGAAGGAAGTGCTCGAGCGCATCCCCGCCGACGCCCACCCGATGGACGTGATGCGCACCGGTTGTTCGTTCCTGGGCAATATCGAGCCGGAAAAAGACTTCAGCGTGCAGCATGACGTCACCGACCGCCTGCTCGCCGCGTTCCCGGCGATCATGTGCTACTGGTACCGCTTCAGCCACGACGGCAAACGCATCGACTGCGTCACCGACGAGCCGAGCATTGGCGGGCACTTCCTGCACCTGCTGCATGGCAAGAAGCCGAGCGACCTGCATGTCAAAGTGATGAACGTGTCGCTGATCCTCTACGCCGAACACGAATTCAACGCCTCGACCTTCACCGCCCGGGTCTGTGCGTCGACCTTGTCCGACCTGTATTCCTGCGTCACCGCGGCCATCGGTTCCCTGCGCGGCCCGCTGCACGGCGGTGCCAACGAAGCGGCGATGGAGATGATCGAGCGTTTCGGTTCGGCCGAAGAAGCCGTCGAAGGCACCCTCGGCATGCTGGCGCGCAAGGACAAGATCATGGGTTTTGGCCACGCGATCTACAAGGACAGCGACCCGCGTAACGAAGTGATCAAGGGCTGGTCGAAAAAACTCGCTGACGAGGTGGGCGACACGGTGTTGTTCCCGGTGTCCGAAGCCATCGACAAGACCATGTGGGAGCAGAAGAAACTGTTCCCCAATGCCGATTTCTACCATGCCTCGGCGTACCACTTCATGGGCATTCCCACCAAGCTGTTCACGCCGATTTTCGTCTGCTCGCGGCTCACCGGCTGGGCGGCGCATGTGTTCGAGCAGCGCGCCAATAACCGCATCATCCGTCCAAGCGCCGAGTACATCGGTGTTGAGCAGCGCAAGTTCGTGCCAATCGAACGTCGCTGAATGAGAGGGCCCGCGGACCCGGGACTGGAATGCGATCAACGTGTGGGAGGGGGCTTGCCCCCGATAGCAGTGTGTCATGCAGCACATGTGTCGACTGATACACCGCCATCGGGGGCAAGCCCCCTCCCACATTTAAATGGCATTTCAACGCTGGATCAGTGGGTCCTTTTTGTTATCACCGTGACCGAGTCCTGACGATGAACACTGAATTTCGCAAACCGCTCCCCGGCAGCCGCCTGGATTTCTTCGACGCCCGTGCGGCTGTCGAGGCAATCAGCCCCGGCGCCTATGCCACCTTGCCGTATACCTCACGCGTACTCGCGGAAAACCTGGTGCGCCGCTGCGACCCGGCCACCCTCAACGCATCCCTGAGCCAACTGATCGAACGCCGGCGTGACCTCGATTTCCCCTGGTTCCCGGCCCGCGTGGTCTGCCATGACATCCTCGGCCAGACCGCGCTGGTGGACCTGGCCGGCCTGCGCGACGCCATTGCCCTGCAAGGCGGCGATCCGGCGCAGGTCAACCCGGTGGTGCCCACCCAGTTGATCGTCGATCACTCACTGGCCGTCGAAGCCGGTGGTGCCGACCCCCAGGCGTTCGAAAAAAACCGCGCCATCGAAGACCGCCGCAACGAAGATCGCTTTCACTTTATCGAGTGGACCAAGAAGGCCTTCAAGAACGTCGACGTGATCCCGCCCGGCAACGGCATCATGCACCAGATCAACCTGGAGAAAATGTCCCCGGTGATTCAGGTACGTGACGGTGTGGCGTTCCCCGACACGTGCGTCGGCACCGACAGCCACACCCCGCATGTGGATGCCCTGGGCGTGATCGCCATCGGCGTCGGCGGCCTTGAGGCCGAAAGCGTGATGCTTGGGCGTGCGTCGTGGATGCGCCTGCCCGAAAGCGTCGGCGTGGAGCTGACCGGCAAGCTGCAGCCGGGTATCACCGCCACCGATATGGTGCTGGCGCTGACCGAGTTCCTGCGCCAACAGAAGGTGGTCGGCGCCTGGCTGGAGTTCTTCGGGGAAGGGGCGTCGGCATTGACCCTGGGCGACCGTGCGACGATTTCCAACATGGCCCCCGAATACGGCGCCACTGCGGCCATGTTCTACATCGACCAGCAGACCATCGCCTACCTGAAACTCACTGGCCGGGAAGACGAACAAGTCGCCCTGGTCGAACAATATGCGCGCCACACCGGCCTGTGGGCCGATGATCTCAAGGGCGCGCACTACGAGCGTGGCCTGACATTCGACCTGTCCAGCGTTGTGCGCAACATGGCCGGCCCGAGCAATCCGCACGCCCGTGTCGCCACCCGCGACCTGGCGTCAAAAGGCATCAGCGGGCAGTGGGACGAAGTGCCAGGGCAAATGCCCGACGGCGCCGTGATCATCGCCGCCATCACCAGTTGCACCAACACCAGTAACCCGCGCAACGTGATCGCCGCCGGCCTGCTGGCACGTAATGCCAACAGGCTCGGGCTGACGCGCAAGCCGTGGGTCAAGTCGTCCCTGGCGCCGGGCTCGAAAACCGTGGCCATGTACCTGGAGGAAGCAGGCCTGGGGCATGAGCTGGAAAAACTCGGGTTTGGCGTGGTGGCCTTTGCCTGCACCACCTGCAACGGCATGTCCGGCGCGCTCGACCCGCTGATCCAGCAGGAAATCATCGACCGCGACCTGTACGCCACTGCCGTGCTGTCGGGCAACCGCAACTTCGACGGGCGCATTCACCCGTATGCCAAGCAGGCGTTCCTGGCCTCGCCGCCGCTGGTCGTGGCCTATGCGATTGCCGGCACCATTCGGTTCGATATCGAGAAAGACGTGCTCGGGCTCGACGCCGACGGCAAGGAAATCCGCCTGCAGGACATCTGGCCAAGCGACGAAGAGATCGACGCAGTGGTCAAGGCGTCGGTCAAGCCGGAGCAGTTTCGCGCGGTGTACATCCCGATGTTCGCGATTCACGAAGACACCGGTCCCAAAGTCACCCCGCTGTACGACTGGCGCCCGCAAAGCACCTATATTCGCCGCCCGCCGTATTGGGAAGGTGCATTGGCCGGTGCGCGTCCGCTCAAGGGCATGCGCCCGCTGGCGGTGCTGCCGGACAACATCACCACCGATCACCTGTCGCCGTCCAACGCGATCATGCTCGATAGCGCCGCCGGCGAGTACCTGGCGAAAATGGGCCTGCCGGAAGTTGACTTCAACTCCTACGCGACGCACCGGGGCGATCACCTGACCGCGCAACGTGCCACCTTCGCCAACCCGAAACTGTTCAACGAAATGGTGCAGGAAAACGGCAAGGTCAAGCAGGGCTCCCTGGCGCGTATCGAGCCGGAAGGCAAGGTCACGCGGATGTGGGAAGCCATCGAAACCTACATGGAACGCAAGCAGCCGCTGATCATCATCGCCGGTGCCGACTACGGCCAGGGCTCGTCGCGCGACTGGGCGGCCAAGGGCGTACGCCTGGCCGGGGTGGAAGCGATCGCCGCCGAGGGTTTCGAGCGTATTCACCGCACCAACCTGGTCGGCATGGGCGTATTGCCCCTGGAGTTCCTGCCGGGCACCGACCGCCACACACTCAAGATCGACGGCAGCGAAACCTATGACGTGCTCGGCGAACGCACGCCGCGTGCGCAACTGACTCTGGTGATAAACCGCAAAAATGGCGAGCGTGTCGAAGTGCCGGTGACCTGCCGCCTGGACACCGCTGAAGAAGTGTCGATCTACGAGGCGGGCGGCGTGTTGCAACGTTTTGCCCAGGACTTCCTGGAATCGGCGGCGACCGCCTGAAGAGGATAACCATGGCACACGCAGCGCAAATCAAGATCCCCGCCACCTATATGCGTGGCGGCACCAGCAAGGGGGTTTTCTTCAGCCTCGAGGACCTGCCGCCATCGGCCCAGGTGCCGGGTGCGGCCCGTGACGCCTTGCTGTTGCGGGTGATCGGCAGCCCCGACCCCTATGACAAGCAGATCGACGGCATGGGCGGCGCCACGTCCAGCACCAGCAAAAGCGTGATCCTGTCCAGGAGCACCCGTGCCGGGCACGACGTGGATTACCTGTTTGGCCAGGTCTCCATCGACAAGCCGTTTGTCGACTGGAGTGGCAACTGCGGCAACCTGTCGGCGGCGGTCGGTTCGTTCGCCATCAGCGCCGGCCTGGTCGACCCGGGCCGCGTGCCCCACAACGGCGTGGCCGTGGTGCGCATATGGCAGGCCAATATCGGCAAGACCATCATTGCCCACGTGCCGATTACCGACGGTGCGGTGCAGGAAACCGGTGATTTCGAACTCGACGGCGTGACCTTTCCCGCCGCCGAAGTGCAGCTGGAATTCATCGACCCTGCGGCGGAAGAAGAGGGCGGTGGCGGCTCGATGTTCCCCACCGGCAACCTGATCGACGAACTGGAAGTGCCGGGTGTCGGCACCTTCAAGGCCACCCTGATCAATGCCGGCATCCCGACGATTTTCATCAATGCTCAAGACCTGGGCTACACCGGCACCGAGCTGCAAGGCGCAATCAACGGCGACCCGCAGGCCCTGGCGATGTTCGAGACCGTGCGTGCCTATGGCGCGTTGCGCATGGGCCTGATCAAACACCTGGACGAAGCGGCCCAGCGCCAGCACACGCCGAAGGTTGCGTTCGTGGCCAAGCCTGCCGATTACGTGGCCTCCAGCGGCAAGGCCGTCAAGGCCGGCGATGTGGACCTGCTGGTGCGGGCCCTATCCATGGGCAAGTTGCACCACGCCATGATGGGCACGGCGGCGGTGGCGATCGGCACGGCGGCGGCGATTTCCGGCACCCTGGTCAACCAGGCGGCAGGTGGCGTGGAGCGCAACGCCGTGCGCTTCGGCCATCCATCGGGCACCTTGCGCGTCGGTGCCGAGGCGACGCAAGTCAACGGTGAATGGGTGGTGAAGAAAGCCATCATGAGCCGCAGTGCGCGGGTGTTGATGGAAGGTTTCGTGCGCGTCCCCGGCGACTCATTCTAAAACCCGGCACTGAGCTTTATGTGGGAGGGGGCTTGCCCCCGATTGCGGTGTGTCAGTCGACACATTCATCAATTGATCCACCCCATCGGGGGCAAGCCCCCTCCCACAGTGGATTTCTATTCCAAGGCAGGCAACCAGACCTGCCCTGATGATCAACCGTGACCCTGAGGAATAAACCACCCATTTGGAGAACTGCCATGAGCGCCAACGTCGACCAGAACAACCGTCCCGACTACGACCAGGTCCTGCAGGACATTGCCGACTATGTCCTCACCTACCAAGTCGAGTCCCAAGCCGCCCTGGACACCGCACGCAACTGCCTGATGGACACCCTCGGCTGCGGCCTGCTGGCGTTGCGCTTTCCCGAGTGCACCAAGCACCTGGGGCCGCTCGTCGAAGGCACCGTGGTGCCGTTCGGCGCACGGGTGCCGGGCACTTCGTTGCGGCTGGACCCGGTCAAGGCCGCCTGGGACATCGGCTGCATCGTGCGCTGGCTCGATTACAACGACACCTGGCTCGCGGCGGAGTGGGGCCACCCTTCGGACAATCTGGGCGGCATCCTCGCGGTGGCTGATCATCTGTCGCAGCAACGCGTGGCCAACGGCGACGCGCCGCTGAGCGTACGCACGGTGCTGGAAGCGATGATCATGGCCCACGAGATCCAGGGCGTGATCGCCCTGGAAAACGCCTTCAATCGCGTCGGCCTCGACCATGTGCTGCTGGTCAAAGTCGCCTCGACGGCAGTCACTGCCAAGCTGATGGGCGCCAACCGCGAGCAACTGCTCGCCGCCTTGTCCCATGCGTTTGTCGACGGGCAGGCGTTGCGCACTTACCGTCATGCGCCCAATGCCGGTTCGCGCAAGTCCTGGGCGGCGGGCGATGCATCGAGTCGCGGGGTGCGTCTGGCGGATATCGCGATGCGTGGCGAGATGGGCATACCCGGTGTACTGAGCGCGCCGCAGTGGGGCTTCTACGACGTTTTGTTCAGCCACACCAACAAGGACCTGGCCCTCAAGCCGGAAGAACAGCGCAGGTTCAGCCTGTCCCAGCCCTACGGCACCTATGTGATGGAAAACGTGCTGTTCAAGATCAGCTTTCCCGCTGAATTTCATGCGCAGACTGCCTGCGAAGCGGCGGTCATCCTGCATCCGCAGGTCAAGCAGCGCCTGCATGAAGTCGAACGTATCGTGATCACCACCCACGAGTCGGCCATTCGTATCATTTCCAAGGTTGGCCCATTGGCCAACGCCGCGGACCGTGACCATTGCCTGCAATACATGACCGCCGTGCCCCTGGCCTTCGGCGACCTGGTGGCCGAACAGTATGAAGACCATTTCCATGCCGCCCATCCGATCATCGATGAGCTGCGCGGGAAAATGGTCATCGTTGAAGACCCGCGTTACAGCCGCGAATACCTGGAGGCTGACAAGCGCTCCATCGCCAACGCGGTGCAGGTGTTCTTCACCGACGGCACCTGCACCGAGCAGGTGGCGGTGGAGTATCCGATTGGCCATCGCCGTCGTCGGGAGGATGGGATTCCTCTGCTGGAAGCCAAGTTCAAAGCCAATCTGGCGACGCGCTTCCCTGCGCAGCGCAGCGCCGAGATTTTTGCCTTGTGCACGGACCAGGCACGGCTTGAGGCTACCCCAGTCAACCGTTTCATGGACCTGTTCATGATCTAGAAAACAACGCGGTCAATGTGGGAGGGGGCTTGCCCCCGATAGCTGAGTGTCAGTCAGTGCATCAGGTGACTGACCCACCGCCATCGGGGGCAAGCCCCCTCCCACATTTCAGCCTTCAAACCGCAAAATCACCCTGCGGTTATGCTTGCTCTTCTTTTCGATCTTCTCGCAGAACACCCGGCCGATTTCCTCGGTATTGAGCACGTGGGTGCCGCCACACGGCTGGATGTCGATGCCTGCAATTTCAATCACCCGAACCGAGCCCTGGATGACCGGCGGCGCAACGGCCTGGGTGCGGGTGATCTGCAGCAGGGTGGCGTACTCGGTGGCGGCCATCGACAGGGTTTGCACCGGGTGCGCCTGCTCGATCAGTGCGTTGAGGTCGCGGGTGATGCTGTCTTTGTCCAGGGTCATTTCCGGCAGGTCGAAATCCAGGCGACCCTTGTCCGCGCTGATGCTGCAACCGGTGACGGGCGCGTCGATGATCGAACACAGCAAGTGCAGGCAGGTGTGCATCTTCATGTGCTGGTAGCGGCGCTCCCAGTCCAGGCCGGCGTCTACCTGGGCGCCGGCAATCAGTTGCGCCGGGCAATGGTCCACCTGATGCCAGATGATCGAGCGCAGTACCGGATCACGCACCGTGCCGGTGACCTGCACGCGGGTGCCGTCGGCCAGGGTGAAGTGGCCGGTGTCACCCGGTTGCCCACCGCCGGTGGGGTAGAACAACGTGTGTTCCAGCGCGACGCCGTGCTCGCTGACGGCAATCACCCGGGCGCTGAAGGCGTTTTGATAGGGCGCGCTGTCGAACAGCGCCAGGGTTTCCATGGTGTGCACGGACATATTCAACCTCCAACGATCAGTGGGCTGGCTTGCAACAGGTGACGCACCATCGCACTCAAGCCAGGGGGAGAGAGCAGGGTGATTTCGAACGCCGGGCCGCAGACTTTCAGGTTCAGCGGCAGGCGTGGCAGTTGTTCGCTGACGCCCTGGCGATGCAGGCGAAATTGCAGGTGATGACGCTCCTTCACCGTGGGTTCGAGCATCAGCCCCGGCAGGGGATGAAAGTCGGCGTCCAGCACCGTGACCTTATGCCCCGCATCGACCTCGCCGACCACGTGCAGGCGCTCATCCAACGCGAACGCGCCGAGGTAGTTGCTGTGCTCCGATTCATCGTTTTTCTGCAACTGGATCTGGTTGACCACCTTGACCTTGGTGCCCGCCGGCACGTCCTGGGTAATGACGCAGGCCGGGCTGATAAACACGTTGTCACCGATCTGCACGTAGCCCAGCACCCTCGCCCCGGCGCCGACCTCGACATGGTTGCCCAGGCGCGGATGACGCTTGCCGTCCGGGTTGTTGGCAATACCGCGCGCGCCCAGGGTCACACCGCAGAGGATGTAGCAGTCGTGACCGATCTCGCAGGTTTCACCGATGACCGTGCCGTAGCCATGGTCCAGCACAAAGCGTCGGCCGATGCGCGCAGCCGGGTGAATCTCGGCCCCGGACAGGATCTTGCCCTGGTTGCTGAGCTTGAGCGCAATGCGGGTGAATACGCCGTGGGCGGGCTCCGGAAAATGCCACACCAGGTGCGCGAGCCGGTAGAACAACACCGCCTTGAACGAGGCATAGGATTCCAGGATCAGCTCACCGCGTCCGCGCGAAGCCGGGTCGCGATAGGCGTAGGCGATCAGGTCCTCGGCCACCGCCTGGGCGGCGTTCTGGACCAGTGGCGCCAGGTGCGGTTCCAGCTGCTTCATCTGCCCGGGCGTCAGGGTCTGGATGAGGTGGGTAAGCAACTCATCGTGCAGCTGTTGCATGTCGATAAAGCCTCCCATGGAGGCACCCCCGCATTCTGGTTGGTTGGGTAACCGGCTATTCGAAACTGGGCAGGTAGCTGTCGGCATTGTCGTAGACCATGGTCAGCACCACCGTTTCGGGCGGCAGTTCCGGGGCGAGTTGGGCGATGGCGACCATGTTGGCGGCCGAGGACAGCCCCAGGCTGATGGCGTCGGTGCGCATGATGCGTTTGATCATCTCCAGGCACGCCCCATGCGACACCTTGAGCATGCCGTCCAGTACGTCCAGGTTGAGAATGCTCGGGATCAGGCCAATCGACAGGCCCTGGATGGCGTGCGGGGCGTGCCGGTCCTTGAGCAAGTCGCATTCCTCCGGCTCCACGCCCATGATGCGCAGTGCCGGCCAGGCGGCCTTGAGGGTTTCGCCGATACCGGTGATATGCCCGCCGGTGCCGATGCCGCTGACGAAGTAGTCCACCCGCCGTTCGCCAAAGGCGCGGAGGATTTCCGGCGCAGTGGTGTCGCGATGGGTTTGCGGGTTGGCGCCGTTGCGCTGCTGGTTGAGCATCACGTAATTGGGGTTTTCCAACAGCAGTTCCATGCACTTTTCGCCGTGGGAGTTGTTGCCCAGGCGGCTGTCCGAGAGCACCACCCTGGCGCCATACAGGCGCAGCAGCTTCTGTTTTTCGGGACTGTAGTTGTCCGGGATGACCAGCACCACTTTGTAGCCGAGCACATTGCCCGCCATCACCAGGCCGATACCGGTATTGCCGCCGCTGGGTTCGATGATGGTTTGTCCGCAGTCGCGCATCAGCACGCCCCGGCGCTCGGCGTCGAGGATCATGCCCAGGGCGATGCGCGCCTTGTGGCTGCCGCCCGGGTTGAGGGATTCCAGCTTGGCGTAGACCTCGATGCCGAGGTCTTCGGAAAACTGCGCCAGACGCACGATCGGGGTTTGGCCGATCACGTCGAGAATGGAGTTATGCAGCATCGGTCGGCCCCCGGTCAGTACAGCGGCATGTCGGGTTCGACGTCGCGCACCCAATGTTTCATGCCGCCCTGCAGGACTTTGGTGTTGGCGAAGCCCGCCGCCAGCAAGGTACTGGCGGCCTGCTCGGCACGCGTGCCGGCGTAGCAGATCAGGTAATGGGTGTTGTCGCGGCTCAGGCTGCCGAGCTGCTCATCCAGCTCGGCCAGGGGGATGTGCACCACGCCCGGCAGTTTGCACACTTCCAGTTCGCTTGCATCGCGAACGTCGAGCAACACGTCGGCGCTGCGGTGGTTGTCGATCACTTGCTTGAGCAGCCGAGGCTCGATGTAGCGTTCTTCGGCCAGGGACGGCTGGCTCGGCACGGCATCCGCGCACACCGCCGGCGTGGCGGTCTCGCTGTGACGCAGCTCCGAGCAGCACGGGCAGTCGGCACGGCGCTTGAAGCGGATTTCGCTGAATTTCATGGCCAGCGCATCGAAACGCATCAAGCGGCCGGACAACGGTTCGCCAATGCCGATCAGCAGTTTGATCGCCTCGGTCGCCTGGATCATGCCCACCACCCCCGGCAACACGCCGATGACCCCGCCGGCGCTGCAATTGGGCGCCAGCTCTGCGGGCGGGGCCTTGGGGAACAGGCAGCGGTAGCACGGCCCACCTTTATGATTGAACACGCTGATTTGCCCGTCGAAGCGGTAGATCGCGCCGTATACCAGCGGCTTGCCCAATTGCACGCAGGCGTCATTGACCAGGTAGCGGGTGTCGAAATTGTCCGTGCCGTCGATCACCAGGTCATAGGCACCCACCAGTTCCAGGGCGTTGTCGGTATTGAGTGCGGTGTTGTGCGCGTTGATCCGGATGTGGGGGTTCAGGTCCTGCAAGCGTTGTTTGGCGGACTCCACCTTGGGCATGCCCAGGGTGCTGTTGCCGTGCACGACCTGGCGTTGCAGGTTGCTGCTTTCCACCACGTCGAAGTCCACCAGACCCAGGGTGCCGATGCCGGCCGCCGCCAGGTACAGGCTGATGGGTGAGCCCAGGCCACCGGTGCCGATGATCAGTACCCTGGCTTTTTTCAGGTTCAACTGACCTTCACGGCCGACACCGGGCAGGGTGATATGGCGTACGTAGCGTTGCACTTCTTCGTTGCTCAGGGTGTCGACGTCGATGCCGCCGGAGGTGGCCAGCAGCACTTCAATCCGAGCGTTTTCCGGCAAGCTGTCGTCGGCGTCGATCAACGCGTCCTCGGCGGTAAACAGGAAGTGCTCCTTGAGCTGGTTGTTCTGCTCGTGAAACAGGTGCGGGCGCAACTGTGGGTGACTGTCGCAGAGGTTTTCAATGACTTCGCGCAATGTCGATCCGGCGCCCTCAAGGGTCGATTGCGGCAGCTTGGCCACGCGAACCAGAATGTCGGGGAAAGAGACAGCGTTCATGGACAACTCCGTGTGCAGGTCGTTGAAAGGTTGAAGGGCGAAATGCTTGCCATCCCAGGCAAACAGCTTTGACCCCAGGGCCTGGCCCTGGCGAACATCCACCACCAGGTAGCTGACAGGGTAGATCGGCTCGCCCAGGAACAGCGCCTTGTCCTGGTCTTCATCACTGAAATAGGCGCCGACATCCGGGTGCGAGTGGTAGATCACCACCACCGGGTTGTCGCTGCGAAAGGCCTTGTTCAGCAGCAGCGTGTCGGCGACCGAAAAGGTGTAGCCGTTGGCCGCGCTGCGCGGGTACATCTGCGGGTTCCTGCGGTGTAACTCGTTCTGGATATTGCTGCCCAGGTACACACTGCCGTCGGCGAAGATGAAACCGCAGCACTCCTCGGGGTAGCTGCGGCTTGCGTGGGCGTAGATCTGTTCCAGGGCGTGGGGGCGGAGGACTTCCATGTTTCTCTCGCTTGGGGTGAGGGTCAATTTTTCTTCGCCAGCAGTTTTTCGATGGGCAGCTTGGTGATCGCAAAGCCGGCCAGCAGGATCGCCGAATACAGCATCAGGTCACGGGAAATCTCCACGCCTTCATACCAGGCGCCGATGATCACCGCGAACACGGGGAAGATGATGAACACGAAGGACAGGATGATCGGGCTCAGGCGCTTGAGCAGCATGAAATACACAATGAAACCACCCACCGAAGCGACCAGCCCAAGGTAGAACAGCGCGCTCCAGGAGCGCAGGGTGATGGCGTCGAAGGTCGGGTTTTCAAACCACAGGCCGGCCACGAACAGCATCAGCCCGGCAATGCCGATAGGCAGGGTGTTGTAGGTGATGACACTGATGGCGCTGCCTTTTTGCTTGGTAATCACGTAGCACAACGCGTGCATGATCGCGGCGGCCAGAATCGCCAGTACGCCGAAGAATTCGGCATGGTCCAGGTGCAGGCCCTGGCTCTTGATAATCATGTAGAGGCTGCCGAAACCGATGCCGATGCCGACCACCTGGGAGAGGTAGATGCGCTCGCGCAGGAACAGCGCGGAGAAGATCAGGATGAACACCGGCATGCAGCTGAACAGCAGGGCAGTCAGGCCGGACGAGACGTGCATCTCGCCGTAATTGAGCAGGTAATAGGGAATGCTGAAGTAGGACAGGGTCACGAACACGAAGAACCAGCGGCTTTCCCGTGGGAACAGAATCGGCTCACGGCGCACCATGGCGAAACACAGGAACAACGGGAAGGCGATCAGGAAGCGCAGGCCTGCTGACGTCAGCGGTGGCACGCTTTCCACCGCAATCTTGATGCCCAGCCAGGTGGTGCCCCAGCTCAGGCACACGATCAGGAACATCACGCTGGTGATCAACCCGGCCAGCCACTGTTTGCGGGTTTTGGTTTTTGCGGTGTTTTCAAGAATGGCGGACATTGGCATCGTTTATTGCTTCCCTGAGCCGGAATTGAACTCTATATTGAACTTGTTATAAGTGATTCAATCCGGTGATTGAACCCGCAAAAGCACACTATTAGGGCGAATGATGACTGTCAAAACAAATATTGACATGGTGTCAATTATGCGTGAGGGGTTGTCCAATGGTCAGGGCGTGAAGTACAAGCGCCTGTCCGATGTCATGGAAAGGGGCATCCTTGAAGGCACGATTGAGCCGGGAAGAAAACTGCCGCCCCATCGGGTCCTTTCCGACAATCTGGGCGTCACTATCGGCACCATCAGCCGGGCCTACGGTGAGCTGGAGCGCTTGGGGTTGGTAGTCGCGCGCGTGGGTGACGGCACATTCGTGCGCAAGCGTGGGATGGAGCGCCAGCGTGATGAAGGCTTTCGCAACGTCAGCGAGGAGCCGCGCCAGTACTTCGACATGAGCCGCAACATGCATATTCCGGGTCAGGAGACGGTGTTCCTTGCCCAGAGCTTCCAAACCCTGTCGACCAACGGCAAATTTCTCCAGGACATCAGCGCCTATACGCCGGATGCGGGCCTGCCGCGCTACCGCGAGGCCGGTGCGCAATGGCTGGTGCAGCGCGACTTCAATCCGATTCCCGAGCAGGTCATCTGTGTTAATGGCGGCCAGCACGGCCTGCTCTGCGCAATGATGGCGTTGCTGCGTGCCGGCGACACGGTGGTCACCGAGCAATTGACTTACCCAGGGCTTATCACCGCCGCGCGTATGCTGGGTGTGCGCTTGATCGGGCTGGAGATGGATGACGAAGGCGTGCTGCCGGGCGCGCTGGATGAAGTCTGTCGAAATCACCGGGTTTCGGCATTGTATTGCACGCCAACGATCCAGAATCCTACAACCGCCGTGCTGTCAGTCCCGCGCCGTGAAGCGTTGGCCAAGGTCTGTCGTGAACATAATCTGCTGATTCTTGAGGATGAGGCCCACGGGGTGCTGGTAGAGGATCGTCCTGCGCCCCTCAGTTATTTCGCCCCTGAGCGTACGATCCTGATCAGCAGCTTGAGCAAGGCGGTATCGGCCGGGCTGCGCGTGGGCTATGTGCATGCGCCGCCGGCGTTGGTCAGCCGTATTTCAGCGGCGTTGCGTTCGACCTGCTGGATGGCCACCCCGGTGACCCTGGAATTGGCGACCCAATGGATCGAAAACGGCACGGCGCAATACCTGCTGCGCCAGCAGATCAACGAGATAACCCGGCGCAAGGCATTGGTGGAGGGCTTATTGAGCGGCCTGCAGTACCGCACTCACCTCAACAGCCCGCACTTCTGGATCGAAGTACCGGAACCCTGGCGCGCGTCGGAAATCGAGGCGGAACTCAAGCAGAACAACTACCTGATCGCGACCGCCGAAGCCTTTGCAGTGGGGCAGACGGCGGTGCCGCAGTTTATCCGGGCGAGTATTTGCAATACCTCGGGGGATGATCAGTTGCTGCGGGCGGGGTTCGATGCGCTGGCGACGGCGCTGGGGCAGGGAGGGGGAAGGTTTCACCTGTAGCCAGACTGACACAATTGGGTCGTGTGGGAGGGGGGTTGCCCTAATGCCAGTCAGTTAAGCGAACGAAATGCTCAGAGCAGCGAAGATCAAATGTGGGAGGGGGCTTGCCCCCGATAGCTGAGTGTCAGTCAGTGCATCAGGTGACTGATCCACCGCCATCGGGGGCAAGCCCCCTCCCACAGGTTCAGCGGCGTAGCAGAAGTTTGGTTCATACCGATAGCGTCAGCTCAGGCAATACAGGTCACTTGAACCTGCGCTCCACACCCTTCTCCACCAGAATCTTCGCCGATATCTCTTCCACTGAAAAATGCGTGGAATTGATGTGCGCAATATTCTCGCGACGGAACAGATTTTCCACTTCGCGCACTTCGAACTCACACTGGGCGTAACTTGAATAACGGCTGTTGGGCTTGCGTTCATTGCGGATCGCGGTGAGGCGGTCCGGGTCGATGGTCAGGCCGAACAGCTTGTGCGAATGCGCGCGCAGGGCGGCGGGCAGCGTCAGGTGTTCCATGTCGTCTTCGGTCAGCGGGTAGTTGGCTGCGCGAATACCGAATTGCATGGCCATGTACAGGCAGGTCGGGGTCTTGCCGCAGCGCGACACGCCTACCAGGATCAGGTCGGCCTTGTCGTAATAGTGCGTGCGGGCGCCGTCGTCGTTGTCGAGGGCGAAGTTCACCGCTTCGATACGCTCCATATAATTGGAATTATGACCAATGGAATGGGACTTTCCGACGGAGTAAGAGGAATGTTCGCTCAGCTCCTGTTCCAATGGCGCCAGGAATGTGGAGAAGATGTCGATCATGAAACCATTCGAGGTCGCCAGAATCTCACGAATGTCTTGATTGACGATGGTGTCGAAAATGATCGGGCGACAACCGTCTTTTTCAGCCGCCAGATTGATTTGTTGTACCATGGCCCGCGCTTTGTCCACGCTGTCTATATAAGGCCGCGTGAATTTGGCGAAGGTAATGTTTTCGAACTGCGCGAGCAGGCTCTGGCCCAGTGTTTCGGCCGTGATGCCGGTGCCATCGGAAATAAAGAAAGCAGATCGTTTCATTTGAGCCCTGGGCCTTAAGCTGATGGCGAATCTTGGATATGATAGGCGCGATTTTGCCGTCCCGCAGTGGGCCGCATTCTCACTTATTTTCCAGGTCCAGGCCACAAGCGCTGGCGTTCGCTCCTACTGAGCAAGCCGCGTCCTGAGCTTTTCCAACACAGAAAGTGGAGAGATCACCTTGGTAGAGTACGTAGTTTCCCTCGATAAGCTCGGCGTCCATGATGTAGAGCACGTGGGGGGCAAGAACGCATCCCTCGGCGAGATGATCAGTAATCTTGCAGGCGCTGGCGTGTCGGTGCCGGGTGGTTTTGCCACCACGGCCCAGGCTTACCGTGACTTCCTTGAGCTGAGCGGTCTCAACGACCAGATCCACGCTGCCCTGGACGCCCTGGATGTCGATGACGTCAACGCCCTGGCCAGGACCGGCGCCCAGATCCGCCAATGGATCATGGAAGCGGAGTTCCCCGAGAAGCTCAACGAAGAGATCCGCACCGCCTTCGCCACCCTGTCGGCCGGTAACCCGGACATGGCGGTCGCTGTGCGTTCCTCGGCCACCGCCGAAGACCTGCCCGACGCCTCCTTCGCCGGTCAGCAGGAAACGTTCCTGAACATCCGCGGCGTGGAAAACGTGATCCGCGCGGCCAAGGAAGTGTTTGCCTCGCTGTTCAACGACCGCGCCATTTCCTACCGCGTGCACCAGGGTTTCGACCACAAGCTGGTGGCTTTGTCTGCCGGCGTGCAGCGCATGGTGCGCTCGGAAACCGGCACCGCCGGCGTGATGTTCACCCTGGACACCGAATCGGGCTTTCGTGACGTGGTGTTTATCACCGGCGCCTACGGCCTGGGTGAAACCGTCGTACAAGGCGCGGTCAACCCGGACGAATTCTACGTGCACAAGCACACCCTTGAGGCCGGTCGCCCGGCCATCCTGCGCCGTAACCTGGGCAGCAAGGCGATCAAGATGATCTACGGCGACGAGGCCAAGGCCGGTCGTTCGGTCAAGACCGTCGACGTCGACAAGGCCGAGCGTGCGCGTTTCTGCCTGAGCGACGCTGAAGTCAGCGAGCTGGCCAAGCAAGCGATGATCATCGAAAAGCACTACAAGTGCCCGATGGACATCGAGTGGGCCAAGGACGGTGACGACGGCAAGCTGTACATCGTGCAGGCCCGTCCCGAGACCGTTAAGAGCCGTACGTCGGCCAACGTCATGGAACGCTACCTGCTCAAGGAAACCGGCACCGTGCTGGTGGAAGGCCGCGCCATCGGCCAGCGCATCGGCGCCGGCAAGGTACGCATCATCAAGGACGTGTCCGAGATGGACAAAGTCCAGCCGGGTGACGTGCTGGTCTCCGACATGACCGATCCGGACTGGGAGCCGGTGATGAAGCGTGCCAGCGCCATCGTGACCAACCGTGGCGGACGCACGTGCCACGCGGCGATCATCGCCCGTGAGCTGGGAATTCCTGCGGTGGTCGGTTGCGGCAACGCCACCCAGCTGTTGAAAGATGGCCAGGGTGTGACGGTGTCCTGCGCCGAAGGCGATACCGGCTTCATCTTCGAAGGCGAACTGGGCTTCGACATCAAGCAGAACTCCATCGACGCCATGCCGGACCTGCCGTTCAAGATCATGATGAACGTCGGCAACCCGGACCGCGCCTTCGACTTCGCGCAGTTGCCGAACGCCGGTGTGGGCCTGGCCCGCCTGGAATTCATCATCAACCGCATGATCGGCGTGCACCCCAAGGCCCTGTTGAACTACGACGGCCTGCCGCTGGACATCAAGGAAAGCGTCGACAAGCGCATCGCCGGTTACAACGACCCGGTGGGCTTCTACGTCGAGAAGCTGGTGGAAGGTATCAGCACCCTGGCAGCGGCGTTCTACCCGAAAAAGGTCATCGTGCGACTGTCGGACTTCAAGTCCAACGAATACGCCAACCTGATCGGCGGCAAGCTTTACGAGCCGGAAGAAGAAAACCCCATGCTGGGTTTCCGTGGCGCCTCGCGTTACATCAGCGAAGCCTTCCGTGACTGTTTCGAACTCGAATGCCGCGCCCTCAAGCGTGTGCGCAACGAGATGGGGCTGACCAACGTCGAGATCATGGTGCCGTTCGTGCGCACCCTGGGCGAAGCGAGCCAAGTCGTGGACCTGCTGGCTGAAAACGGCCTGTCCCGTGGCGAAAACGGCTTGCGCGTCATCATGATGTGCGAACTGCCGTCCAACGCGATCCTGGCCGAAGAGTTCCTGGAGTTCTTCGACGGTTTCTCCATCGGCTCCAACGACCTGACCCAGCTGACCCTGGGCCTGGACCGTGACTCCGGGATCATCGCTCACCTGTTCGACGAGCGAAATCCTGCGGTCAAGAAGCTGCTGTCCAACGCCATCCAGGCCTGTAACAAGGCCGGCAAGTACATCGGTATCTGTGGCCAGGGCCCTTCCGATCACCCTGACCTGGCCAGATGGCTGATGGAACAGGGTATCGAAAGTGTCTCGCTGAACCCCGATTCCGTGCTTGAAACCTGGTTCTTCCTCGCCGAAGGCCAAGCGTCCGCTTAAAGCCGCTACGTCAAAAGTGCCGGTCACCTGTCGAGGGTGACCGGCATTCTTATCTGTACAGGGCGGAATTCCTGCCGGACGCCGCCCTTTTTTGTGCAAGAACATTATGCAAAGCAGCAGCAACCTGTTTCCTGTCGCCCTGATCAGCGCTGAACGTCGTGGCGACCTGAGTGAAGATGTGTACCGCCTCAAGCCCGGCAACAGCCCCGACGCGACCGTCGAGTTGGCGGTTACCCGGTTGGGTCTGGCCGATGTCCCGGAAAACCGGGGCACGCCGGTTATTTTCCTGCACGGCAGTTTTTCCAATCGGCGCTTCTGGTATTCGCCCAAGGGCATCGGCCTGGGCGCTCACCTGGCGCGCCGGGGTTTTGATGTGTGGATCCCGGAAATGCGCGGCCATGGCCTGTCCCGGCGCAACCGCGACTACGTGCGCAACCGCGTTGCCGACTACGCACGTTACGATTTGCCGGCCATTGGCGCCTTTGTGCACGAGCAAAGCGGGCAGGTGCCGCATTGGATCGGGCATTCCCTCGGCGCCACGACCTTGGCTGCGGCGCTGGGTGGTCAAACCTTGAACGCGCAGTCAGTGGCCTCGGTGGCGTTATTTGGCTGCCAGGTCAGCCGCACGCATTGGCCGTTGAAAATTCCACCGGTGGAGTGGGGCGCTCGATTGATCCTGAAGCGTCTGGCCCAGGTGTCCGGCCCGCGATTCAAGCGCGGGCCGGAGGACGAACCGGCCGGCGTGATGATCGAAGCGCTGCGCTGGAGCGGCCTGTTCGGCCGCTTTGGCGACGCCGAGCGCGATTGGTGGAAAGGCCTGGCAGCGGTCGACGTGCCGTTGTTGGCGGTCAGCGCGGCGGGCGATCGGCAGGACCCGGACTGGGCCTGTCGCAAGCTGTTCGAGCAAGTCGGCAGCGAGCATCGCCAGTACCTGTGCCTGGGGCGTCGGCAGGGTTTTACCGAAGATTTCGGGCATGTACAAATGCTGGTCAGCAAAGCCGCGCAGGCCCAAGTGTGGCCCTTGGTGGAGCGCTGGTTGAAAGACCCGCTGACACCTGTGCTCGGCACCCGTCCCGAGGTGGCTGTGGCGGTGTGACGAAGCGCGCTATCGAGGCCGTTTGACTCTTGAGTGGTTGCGGCTAAGATATGACGCCTCAGGCGCTTCTGGTCATATTCAGTCGCGTAACGGCTGTTGCGTTGCGTTGATTGCGGTTTGATCATGACCGGCGCCGGTGGCCGGGCAGTTAAAGAATGCCTGCTGCAGCACGTTTTCCTGATGTATGCCGTGAGCTGTTCGACCCCTTCTTTGATGACAGGAGTTTCGCGATGGACCATTACGTGACCCCCGACCTGTGCGACGCCTACCCGGAGCTGGTGCAGGTGCTTGAGCCGATGTTCAGCAATTTCGGTGGCCGAGACTCCTTCGGCGGCGAGATTGTCACCCTCAAATGCTTCGAGGATAACTCCCTGGTCAAGGCTCAGGCCGAGCAGCCGGGCGCCGGCAAGGTGTTGGTGGTCGATGGCGGTGGTTCGCTCAGGCGTGCGTTGCTCGGTGACCTGATCGCCGAAAAGGCCGCGAAAAACGGCTGGGAAGGCATGGTGATCTACGGTTGCATCCGCGATGTCGATGTCCTTGCCCAGACTGACCTGGGCGTGCAGGCCCTGGCCGCCCATCCGATGAAAACCGACAAGCGCGGCCTGGGTGACCTGAACGTGGTGGTGAACTTTGCAGGCGTGACGTTCCGCCCGGGTGAATACGTGTACGCCGACAACAACGGGGTGATCGTCTCGCCCACCCCACTGAAAATGCCGGAATAAACCGCAGTAGCCGAAAGGGATGAGGATGTTCGAGGAAGACAACGCGCAGTGGGGGCTGGTGCATGCCCTGGTGCTGGACGGTAAAGGCGGTGCGCGTTCGATTGCCCGGACCGAGCTTGACGAGTTGCAACTGCAGCCCCAGGAAAGCCTGTGGCTGCATTGGGACCGCAGCCATCCGCAAACCCAGACCTGGCTGCGCCAATCCAGCGGTCTGAGTGAATTTGCCTGTGACCTGCTGCTGGAAGAAAACACCCGTCCGCGGCTGCTGCCGTTGCCGGATGCCGAACTGCTGCTCTTTCTGCGCGGAATCAATCTCAACCCCGGCGCGGAACCGGAGGACATGGTTTCGGTACGTATATTCGCAGCGGCCAATCGTGTGATTTCCCTGCGGCTGCGCCCGTTACGCGCCACCGATGAGCTGCTGGTGCAGTTGGCCGAGGGCAAGGGGCCCAGGACCGCGTCGGAACTGATCCTTTATATGGCGCAATACCTGACCAATAAAGTGCAGGATCTGGTCACTGGACTGTCCGAAATTGTCGATGCCGAGGAAGAAAAACTCGATGCCGACGAACGGTACACCCCCGAGCACGGCAGCGTCCTGCAGATCCGTCGGCGAGCGGCCGGGCTCAAGCGTTTCCTCGCGCCGCAACGGGATATTTTTGCGCAGCTGACGCGAATCAAACTGGCGTGGTTCTGTGATGACGACGCTGACTATTGGAACGAGTTACACAACAGCCTGACCCGCTACCTGGAAGAACTCGAATTGGCCCGAGAGCGCGTGGGGCTTGTGCTTGAGGCCGAAGACCGACGTTTGAGCCTGCGCATGAACCGCACCATGTACCGCTTCGGCATCATCACCGGCATCTTCTTGCCGATGAGTTTCCTGACCGGCTTGCTGGGCATCAATGTGGGGGGCATCCCGTTTTCCGGCAGCCCCTACGGATTCATGATTGCGTGCCTGTTGATGGTCTCGGTGGCGCTGGGTCAATGGTGGCTTTTTCGACGGTTACGCTGGGTTTGAGCTGAATATGAGCTGAACGTAGGAAAGGGTCGATGTGACCCGATGAATTTTACCCTCGTCTTTTAAATCACTTGCGAGAGGTCTCTATGCACGATCCGTTCGAACAGTCTTTGCGTGACATGCTCAATGCTTCGCCATCCAACCGGGATGACGATGCCTGCTTGGGCCGCGTACTGAAAACCGCCAACCGTCAGGTTGGGGCGGGGTCCCTGTTCGGTCTGCTCGGGCGTTGGGTGCCGGCGTTGATGATGGCCCTGAACAATGGTTCGGCCCATGTATCGCCTGTTTCCCGACATAAACCTCTTGCTCGCACTGCTGATAAGGCTGATTGAATATGGAACTTGATCTCTGGACCCAGAGCCTGGTCACCGCAATGACCGCATTGTGGACCAAGGTGGCGAATTTCATTCCCAACCTCTTTGGTGCCCTGGTCCTGGTGCTGCTGGGCTTTGTCGTGGCCAAGCTGCTTGACACCCTGTTGTCCAAATTGCTCGCCAAGCTCGGGCTGGACCGCCTGATGGCCGGCACCGGGCTGACCAAGCTGCTGGGCCGTGCCGGGTTGCAGGTTCCGATTTCGACGCTGATCGGCAAGATCGTTTATTGGTTCGTTCTACTTATTTTCCTGGTTTCTGCGGCTCAGTCCCTTGGACTTGAGCGAGTTTCAGCTACGCTCGACATGCTGGCATTGTATTTGCCGAAAGTTTTCGGCGGCGCGCTGGTGCTGCTGGTAGGCGTTTTACTCGCGCAACTGGCCAATGGCCTGGTACGCGGAGCCGCCGAAGGGGTCGGCCTGGACTATGCGGCGGGCCTTGGGCGAATCGCCCAGGGGCTGGTGATCATCATCAGTATTTCGGTTGCGATCAGCCAGTTGGAGGTCAAGACCGACCTGCTGAACCACGTTATTGTGATTGTTTTGATTACCGTTGGTCTGGCCGTTGCACTGGCCATGGGCTTGGGAAGCCGGGAAATTGCCGGTCAGATTCTTGCGGGAATCTATGTGCGTGAGCTGTATCAGGTGGGGCAACAGGTGCGTGTGGGCGAGGTCGAAGGGCAGATCGAGGAGATCGGTACAGTCAAGACGACCGTGCTGACCGACGACGGAGAACTGGTGTCGCTGTCCAACCGGATTCTCCTGGAGCAGCAGGTCAGTAGCCGCTAAACCGGCAAACCCTGCTAATGTACGCCGCCGCGAACCCGGCTGACCGGGTTGCAGCGGACATTGACCTGACTGCCGGCACGACTTGTTTTGAATAAAGCCCAAACGCTGTCCACGCGCTATGACCCCCGTGAGCTCTCTGATGAGGAGTTGGTCGCGCGTTCGCACACGGAGCTGTTTCACGTAACACGCGCGTACGAAGAATTGATGCGCAGGTATCAACGCACTCTGTTCAACGTTTGTTCAAGGTATTTAGGGAACGATAGAGATGCGGACGATGTCTGTCAGGAAGTGATGCTCAAGGTGCTGTACGGCCTGAAGAACTTCGAGGGCAAATCGAAGTTCAAGACCTGGCTCTACAGCATCACGTACAACGAGTGCATCACGCAGTATCGTAAGGAACGGCGAAAGCGTCGCTTGATGGACGCGTTGAGTCTGGACCCCCTTGAGGAAGCGTCTGAAGAAAAGGCGCCGACACCCGAGGAAAAGGGCGGACTCGATCGCTGGTTGGTGCATGTGAATCCGATCGATCGTGAAATTCTGGTGCTACGTTTCGTCGCAGAATTGGAATTTCAAGAAATCGCTGACATCATGCACATGGGTTTGAGTGCTACAAAGATGCGTTACAAACGTGCTCTTGATAAATTACGTGAGAAATTTGCGGGCGAGACTGAAACTTAGTGCGTAGCAAATATCTCTTACGTGTAGGCAAGTTCTGTTAGACTTGTCGCCGAGTTGTCCCCCGGTTTGTGGGACTGCTTTACAATCACCAGATGGGGATTTAACGGATGAAACTGAAAAACACCTTGGGCTTGGCCATTGGTTCTCTTATTGCCGCTACTTCTTTCGGCGTTCTGGCACAAGGCCAAGGCGCAGTTGAAGGCGAGCTGTTCTACAAGAAGCAGTACAACGATAGCGTCAAGCACATCGAAGACGGCTTCAATCCTGGCGCTCGCATCGGTTACTTCTTGACCGACGACCTGTCCTTGAACCTGTCCTACGACAAGACTAACCACACCCGTTCGAACGACGGTACTGGTAGCCAGAAGATCAAAGGTGATACCGGCAGCCTGGTTGCCCAATACCACTTCGGTCAAGCTGGCGTTGACAGCCTGCGTCCATACGTTGAAGGCGGTTTCGGCCACCAGAGCCGTACCAACGTTCAGGCTGACGGCCACAGCGGTCGCGACCAGACCACTTTCGCTACCATCGGTACCGGCGTGAAGTACTACTTCACCAACAACCTGTACGCTCGTGCTGGTGTTGAAGCTGACTACGGTCTGGACAACGGCAAGTGGGACTACTCCGCACTGGTTGGCCTGGGTGTGAACTTCGGCGGTAACGCTGGCGCAGCTGCTCCAGCTCCTACCCCAGCACCAGCTCCAGAGCCAGTTCCAGAGCCAGAAGCTCCGGTTGCTCAGGTTGTTCGTGTTGAGCTGGACGTTAAGTTCGACTTCGACAAGTCGGTTGTTAAGCCTAACAGCTACGGCGACGTCAAAAACCTGGCCGACTTCATGGCTCAGTACCCAGACACCAACGTAGAAGTTGCTGGTCACACTGACTCCGTAGGTCCAGACGCTTACAACCAGAAGCTGTCCCAGCGTCGTGCTGACGCTGTTAAGCAAGTCCTGGTTAAAGATGGCGTAGCTCCTAGCCGCATCACCTCCGTAGGTTACGGCGAATCCCGCCCAGTTGCTGACAACGCAACTGAAGCTGGTCGCGCTGTTAACCGTCGCGTAGAAGCAGCGGTTGAAGCTCAAGCTAAGTAATTAGCCGAGTTTCACAAAAAGCCCGGCTTAGGCCGGGCTTTTTTTCGCCTGCGATTTACCTCAAGCGCTGGCCGCTGCCGCATCGCACGCCATCTGTGCTGCGCCGGCAACACGGCCAATCACCAGGATTGCCGGGCTTTTCAGCGCAAAAGCCTGCGCGTCTTCATGCATGGCAACGAGGTGGCTACGGCATTCGCGCTGTTCGGGCAACGATGCATTTTCGATCATCGCCACCGGCATATCCGCAGCCATGCCGCCTTCCAGCAACTGTTGCCGGATTTCCTCGAGCTTGGCCACGCCCATGTACACCACCAGCGTCGTTCCGCCTTCGGCCAGTGCGCGCCAGTTCACGCTGCTGTCATCCTGGGTATGCGCAGTGACCAGGGTCACGCCACGGCTCACGCCGCGCAGGGTCAACGGGATATCGCAATTCGTCGCTCCAGCCAGCCCCGAGGTGATGCCGTTGACCAGCTCCACCTCGATCCCACGCTCGCGCAGCCACGTCGCCTCTTCGCCACCGCGACCGAAAATGCATGGATCGCCGCCTTTAAGCCGCACCACGCACTTGCCCTGGCGCGCATAGCGCAGCATCAGGCGGTGAATAAACGCCTGCGGCGTGGAGCGACAGCCGCCGCGCTTGCCGACGGTTATCACGCGCGCGTCGGTGCAGTGCTGCAGGACGGCCGGATTGACCAGATCGTCGATCAACACCACGTTTGCTTCATGCAGGGCCCTTACCGCCTTGAGGGTGAGCAATTCCGGATCACCGGGCCCAGCGCCTACGAGCCACACTTTTGCGCTCATGTTGTTCCCCTCACACACTGATTGCGATTGGCTGCGGGCCGACGGCCAGCAGACGTTTGATTTCCGGCACGCAGGAGCCGCATTGCGTGCCGCATCCCAGTTGCTGTTTGAGCCCGGCCAGGTCAAGGCCACGGGCAATCCCGGCGCACACCGCGTTTTCGCTTACATTCTTGCAATTGCACAGGACCTTGCTGCCGGCCGCCGCTCCCCCCGGTGGGGCGCTCAGTGGCGCCAACAGCCAGCGACGCAGTTGATCGTCGGTGCGGCCCTCCAGCCACAGGCTTTGCAGCCAATGCCGGGCCAGGGTTTCACCGGCCAGGCGAACCGCCGTAATGCGGCCCTGTTCGATTTTCACGCGCTTGCCGATAGAGCGGCGCGGGTCGTCGTAGGCCATCACCGGACCGTCATGCAGGCCCAGCAACTGGTCGATGCGGGTCAGTATCTGCAGGTCGGGCGCCTCGGTATGGGCTGCACGCACCAGTAGCGCAGGCCGTTCGCGTCCTGTCAGGCTCAAACTGACGTAGGCAAATGCTTCGCACAGCGGGCGCAGGGCGGCGAAGTGTCGTTGCACGTCTCCTTCGATCAGCGCAAACAGCTGCCACGGCAGTTGCACCGCTTCCAGGCGCACACCGCTGTGTTTGAGTTCCGGCTGTTTCGACAACGGATCGAACGCCGGTTGGGTGAGCACATTCACGCCACCTTTGAGAAAACGGTCGCCCCAATGCATCGGCAGGAACGCTTGACCGGGGCGCACGCTGTCATCGCCGGTGACCGCGACCACCAGATTGCCTCGACGGCTTTTCAGGTTGACCAGGTCGCCTTCCTTGAAGCGGTGACGGCGCAACTCGTCCGGGTGCAGGCTCAGCAGCGCTTCGCTGACATGCCCGAACAACTGCGCCGCCGTGCCGGTGCGACTCATGCCGTGCCACTGGTCGCGCAGACGACCGGTAATCAGGGTCAGGGGAAAGCGTGCGTCACGCTGCTCCCTGGCGGCGCGATAGGGATCGGCAACAAACTGCGCGCGGCCATTATCGGTGGGGAAAATCCCGTCGACGTAGAGGCGTGGCGTCCCGGCCTGTGCGCCCATGGGAAACGGCCACTGTTGCGGGCCGAGCCGGTCAAGCAGGGCGTGGCTGAGGCCTGAAAAATCCAGGTCGCGCGCTTGAGTCAATAGCTTGAACTCGTCAAAGATCTGCGCCGGTTGCTCAAAGGCAAACAGGCTGTCCAGCCCCGGCCGCAGACGGCGCTCCAGGCGCTGCGCGAAATCCACGGTAATCGCCCAGTCCGGTCGCGCTTCGCCCGGTGGGGGGATGGCGCGACGCACGTGGGAGATACGCCGTTCGGAGTTGGTCACCGTGCCTTCTTTTTCACCCCAACTGGCGGCGGGCAGCAGCAGGTCGGCGTAGGCGGCGGTTTCGGTGGTTCGAAAGGCCTCCTGCAACACCACGAACGGACACGCCGCCAGGGCTGCACGCACTGCATTCTGGTCCGGCAATGATTGGGCGGGGTTGGTGCAGGCGATCCACAGCGCCTTGATCTTGCCCGCCTGCACCTGTTCAAACAATTCGATCGCCGTGAGGCCGGTGGTTGCCGGCAGTTGATCGACACCCCAGTACGCGGCTACTGCTGCGCGGTGTTCGGGGTTGGCGGCGTCGCGGTGCCCAGGCAGCAGGTTCGACAGGCTGCCGGTCTCGCGCCCGCCCATGGCATTGGGTTGACCGGTCAGGGAAAACGGCCCGCAGCCTGGGCGGCCAATCGTACCGGTGGCCAGGTGCAGGTTGATCAGCGCGCTGTTTTTCGCACTGCCTGCGGTGGATTGGTTAAGGCCCATGCACCACAGCGACAAGAAGCTGCTGGAGGTGCCCACCCACTGTGCGCACAGGCGCAACTGCTCGACGCTGATGCCGCACAGTTGCGTGACCATTTGCGGCGTGTAGTCATGCACCAGGCGTTTGAGCGCTGCCAGGCCGTCGGTATGGGCGTGAATGAACTCGCGGTCGATCCAGTCTTCCCACAACAACAGATGCAAAATTCCATGGAACAGCGCGACATCCGTGCCCGGCAGGATCGCCAGGTGCAGGTCGGCCAGGTCGCAGGTGTCGGTACGCCGTGGGTCGATCACCACCACTTTCATCTGCGGCCGTCGCGCCTTGGCCTCTTCCAGGCGTCGGAACAGTACCGGGTGCGCGTAGGCCATGTTGCTGCCGACGATCATCACACAGTCGCTGGTTTCCAGGTCTTCATAGCTGCACGGTGGCGCATCGGCGCCAAGGCTACGTTTGTAGCCCACGACTGCCGAGGACATGCACAGCCGTGAGTTGCTATCGATATTGTTGGTGCCGACCAGCGCCCGCGCCAGTTTGTTGAAACTGTAGTAGTCCTCGGTCAGCAGTTGCCCGGAGATGTAGAACGCCACGCTGTCGGGGCCGTGTTCGGCAATGGTGCGGGCGAATACGTTGGCCGCATGTTCCAGGGCGGTGTCCCAGTCGGTGCGGGCGCGGGCCAGGTCTTTGCCTAGACGCAACTCGGGGTACAAGGCACGGGCGTCGAGGTCTCCGGTCAGGTGCAGGCTGGCGCCCTTGCTGCACAGTTTGCCGAAGTTGGCCGGGTGGTGCGGGTCGCCTTGCACGCCGAGGATGCGGGTGCCGTCATGCTCGATCAGCACGCCGCAGCCCACCCCGCAATAACAGCAGGTGGACGCCGTGACCTCGCGGTTCATCACCCTGCATCCCGCAGGGCCAGCATCACTCGGCCGTTTTCCACGCGGGCGAGGTGATGATGGGCGCAACCGATATCCGGCGCCTGGGCTTCGCCGGACGCCAGGTCGATCTGCCAGTTGTGCAGCGGGCAGGCCACGCGTTTGCCATAGATCAAGCCCTGGGACAGCGGCCCGCCTTTGTGCGGGCAACGGTCATCGAGTGCGAACACTTCATCGTCGCTGGTGCGAAAAATCGCAATGTCGCCCTTGGGCCCGTTGATGATGCGCGAGCCCAGGGTGTTGATTTCTTCCAGGGCGCAGATATCCAGCCAGTTCATGCCGGCACCTCCAATTGCTTGACCGGGATCACATCGAATTCTTTTTTCAGCAGCGGCTGTTCCAGACGTTCTTTCCAGGGGTCCTGCTCGAACGACAGGGAAAACTGCAGGCGCTCGTTGAGGGCCTGGCGCCGGGCCGGATCTTCCAGCACGGCTTTCTTGATATGGTCCATGCCGACCCGCTGCAGGTAGTGCACGGTGCGCTCCAGGTAGAAGGCTTCTTCGCGGTACAGTTGCAGGAATGCGCCGTTGTATTCGCGCACCTCTTCGGCGGTCTTGAGCTTGACGAAGAACTCCGCGACTTCGGTCTTGATCCCGCCGTTGCCGCCGATATACATCTCCCAGCCTGAGTCCACACCAATAATTCCGACGTCCTTGATGCCTGCTTCCGAGCAGTTGCGTGGGCAGCCGGACACCGCCAGCTTGACCTTGTGCGGTGACCACATGTTGAACAGGTCATGCTCCAGCTCAATGCCCAATTGTGTGGAGTTTTGTGTACCGAAGCGGCAGAACTCGCTGCCCACGCAGGTCTTCACGGTCCGGATGGATTTGCCGTAGGCGTGCCCGGACGGCATGTCGAGGTCCTTCCACACGCCGGGCAGGTCCTGCTTCTTGATGCCGAGCAAGTCGATGCGCTGGCCGCCGGTCACCTTGACCATCGGCACGTTGTACTTGTCGGCCACGTCGGCGATGCGGCGCAGTTCCGACGGATTGGTCACGCCGCCCCACATGCGCGGGACCACCGAATAGGTGCCGTCTTTCTGAATGTTGGCGTGGGCGCGCTCGTTGATCAGGCGCGATTGCGGGTCGTCCCTGGCCTCGCCCGGCCAGGTCGAGATCAGGTAATAGTTCAGCGCCGGACGGCAGGTGGCGCAACCGTTGGGCGTGCGCCAGTTCAGGTAGCTCATGGTGCCGGCGATGGTCAGCAGGTGCTGCTCGCGGATGGCCTGGCGGATCTGCCCGTGGTTGAGGTCGCTGCAACCGCAGATGGCTTTTTCGCTCTTGGGCTTGACGTCGGCGGCCCCGCCCACGGTGTTGATCAGAATCTGTTCCACCAGCCCCACGCAGGACCCACAAGAGCTGGCCGCCTTGGTGTGCTTCTTCACGTCATCGACGCTGAACAGCCCCTGTTCCTGGATCGCTTTTACGATAGTGCCCTTGCACACGCCGTTGCAGCCGCAGACTTCGGCGCTGTCGGCCATGCTCATGGCCTTGTCCTGCCCTTGGTGGCCGACGTCGCCCAGCGCATTTTCGCCAAACATCAAGTGATCGCGAATCTCGCCAATCGCGTGGTTCTCACGGATCTGGCGGAAATACCAACCGCCGTCTGCGGTATCGCCGTACAGGCAGGCGCCGACCAGGATGTCATCCTTGATCACCAGTTTCTTGTACACCCCGCCGATGGGGTCGGAGAGGGTGATGGTCTCAGTGCCTTCGCCGCCCATGAAGTCGCCTGCGGAGAACAGGTCAATGCCGGTGACTTTGAGCTTGGTGGAGGTGACAGAACCTTTATAGGTGGCGAAGCCCAACTGGGCGAGGTGGTTGGCGCACACCTTGGCTTGTTCGAACAGCGGCGCGACCAGGCCGTAGGCGATCCCACGGTGGCTGGCGCATTCACCGATGGCATAGATGCGCGGGTCGTAGGTTTGCATCGTGTCGTTGACCAGAATCCCTCGGTTGCAGGGGATGCCGGACTTTTCCGCCAGTTCGGTGTTGGGGCGGATACCGGCGGCCATGACCACCAGGTCGGCAGGGATGATGTCACCGTTCTTGAACTGCACCGAACCGACGCGGCCGTTGCCGGCGTCGTGCAGGGCCTGGGTCTGTTCGCACAGGCGAAACACCAGGCCGCGGCTTTCCAGCTCGGTTTGCAGCAGCTGGCCACTGGTCTTGTCCAGTTGCCGTTCCAGCAGCCATTCACCGATGTGCACCACGGTCACGCGCATGCCGCGCAGCATCAGGCCGTTGGCCGCTTCCAGGCCGAGCAGCCCGCCGCCGATGACCACCGCGTGTTTATGGGTTTTGGCGGTGTCGATCATGGCCTGGGTGTCGGCGATATCGCGGTAGCCGATCACGCCCTGCAAGGTGTTGCCAGGGATCGGCAGGATAAACGGCGTGGAGCCGGTGGCGATCAGCAGGCGATCGTATTCGGCTGCGGTGCCGTCTTCGGCGATGACGCGGCGCTTGACCCGATCGATCTGCACCACTTTGCGGTTGAGCAGCAGCTTGACGTGGTTGTCGAGGTACCAGTCCAGGTCGTTGAGCACGATCTCTTCGAAGGTCTGCTCGCCGGCCAGCACCGGTGAAAGCAGGATGCGGTTGTAGTTGGTGTGGGGCTCGGCGCCGAACACCGTGATGTCATACAGGTCGCTGCTGAGCTTGAGCAATTCTTCCAGGGTACGAACCCCGGCCATGCCGTTGCCGATCATCACCAGTTTGAGTTTTTTCATGTCGCTCTCCGACCAATCACGCGCAAACAAAAAAAGGCGTCCCCGCTAGTTACCTAGCGAGGACGCCTTTGTCCTGGTCCCGTTCTCTCGGGAAGCTCGATCCTTCGACGTTGAAGGCGCGGCTATATGTGGGTTGTTGGGCAAGCTGATGCAGCCGCTGTGCCAAGTGTCGATATCCCCGGTTTTATTGAGTTTTAAACCCATAGGGCCGCAGGATCTGCCCGTTAGTGGTGCAATAGGCAGAACAGCAGCACCAGATTGATCAGCAGCGAAGTGGTCGCCAGCGCTTGCCAGACCTTGAGCGGTTCACGCTCCAGCAAAGGGCGCGGGCGCACGCTCAACTCGCACCGGTCGGCCTGTTCCAGCACCAGCAGCCATTCTTCGGCGGTCTCATAGCGCTGCTGCGGTTGTGCGGCCACGGCGCGTTCCAGGCTTGCGGGCAGCCAGTCCGGCACATCGGGACGGTAGCGGCTGGCGCTGACCGCTTGGGTGAAGCGCGGGCGTTGGAAGGCTTCGATCTCGCCGTAGGGATAGTGGCCGGTCAGCAGGTAATAGAGGGTGACGCCGACGCTGTACAAATCCTGCTGTGGGGTAGGACGTTCACCGTTGAACGACTCCGGGGCGATAAAACTCGGGGTGCCGGGCAGTGCGCCGGCAGGGTCTTGCGACAGCCCCGGGCAGTAGGCCAGGCCGAAATCCAGCACGCGCAGTTCGCCGTCGTCCCCCAGCAACAGGTTTTCCGGCTTGATATCGCGGTGCAGGATCTGCCGCCGGTGCAGCAGGCCGACCGCGCGCAGCAAGCGCTCGGCGATGGACTGCCATTGCGCCAGGGGCAACGGGCCCTGGCGCTTGAACAGTTCGGCGAGGGTTTGCCCCGGGTATTCGCGCATCACGTAGTACAAATGCTGGCGCTCACCGGCGGCATGCACTTCAGGGAACGCGCGGCCGGCGACCCGGCGCAGAAACCATTCTTCCGAGAGCAGGGCCTGGGCGGCGTCAGTGTCGTTGTCGCGGCTTGATGCCAGGGTTTTCAGCAGCCAGGGTCGCTGCTGATCATCCCGTACCCGATACAGCAACGACTGTCGGCTCTGCGCCAGCAGGCTGTGCACCTGCCAACCCTCAAAATGTTGCCCGGCCTTGAGCGGTGGCGGCAGCGGCCACTGCTGCAACTGCACCAGCGCGTCGCCCAGTGTGGCGGCGCCGAGGGCATCGATGCGCACCAGCAAGGCGCTGGCATTGTCCTGGCTTCCGGCCAAATGCGCGGCATTGACCAGGGTGTTGACCGCCAGGTCCAGGTCGGTCTGCTCGCGCAGAATCGCGCGGATGCTGTGGTCGCCCAACGTCGCCCAGACCCCGTCGCTGAGCAGCAGGAAGCATTCGCCTGCGCGCAGTTCGCCATCGAGAAAGTCCAGTACCAGGTGCTGGTCCAGGCCAAGGGCGCGCTTGAGCACATGCTGCATGCCCGGTTGGTCCCACACATGGTCTTCGCTGATGCGCTGCAGCTCGCCGTCCAGCCAGCGATAGGCGCGGCAATCGCCGACGTGGGCGAGGGTGAAACGCCGACCGCGAAAGACCAGGGCGCTGAGGGTGGTCAGCAGCGGCTGACCGCCGCCATTGGCTTGCAGCCAGCGGTTCTGCGCGACCAGTAAGCGTTCCAGCGCCTGGGCCACGCCCCAGGTCTGCGGCGTGGCGTAGTAGTCCAGGGCCAGCGCCTGCAAGGTCGAGCGCGCGGCCAGGCCACCATCGGCGCATTGGCTGACGCCGTCGGCCAATGCGCACAGGTAGCCTTTGCTCGCAGCCAGCTCCGCCCTGGGCGTGACCACCCGCAACGCGTCCTGGTTTTCTGCCCTGGGGCCAATCGCACTGGCCTGGGCGATGCTCAGTTGCAGGCTCATCAGACGCGGGCGGCGGTCACGGCGGCCGAACCCCAGGTGGTTCTCCAGCGGCGTTTGACGCCGTGCAGGCCAAACCAGGCCAGTACGCCGAGGCTGGCGAACAACCACAGGGCCAGCTGGTAACTACCGGTACTCTGTTTGATCGCGCCCATGCCGGCGGCCAGCGCAAAACCGCCGATGCCGCCGGCCATGCCGATCAAGCCGGTCATCACGCCGATCTCACTGCGAAAACGCTGGGGCACCAGCTGGAATACCGCGCCATTGCCGGCGCCGAGGCCGAGCATGGTGCAGACGAAAAGCGCCAGCGCGGCGTAAGAACTGGGCAGGTTGAAACCCACCGCCGCAATGCAGATCACGGCCACGCTGTACATGCCGAGCAGGGTCTTGATCCCGCCGAAACGGTCCGCCAGGGCGCCGCCCAGCGGGCGCATCAGGCTGCCGCCGAAGACACAGGCCGCGGTGTAGTAGCCGGCGGTCACCGGGCTCAGGCCGTACTGGTCGTTGAAGTAGCCGGGCAGGGCGCTGGCCAGGCCGATAAAGCCGCCAAAGGTCACGCTGTAGAAGAACATGAACCACCAACTGTCGCGATCACCCAGGGCCTTGAAATAGTCGGCCATCGCCTTGGCTTTCGGGCGTTGCGGGGCATTGCGCGCGAGCCAGGCGAACACGATCAGGGTGAGAATCAGCGGAATCAAGGCGAAGCCGAATACATTGCTCCAGCCAAAGGCCGCCGCCAGTACCGGTGCCAGCAAGGCGGCAAATACGGTGCCGGAATTGCCGGCGCCGGCGATGCCCATGGCTTTGCCCTGGTGCTCGGCCGGATACCATTGCGAGGCCAGCGGCAGGGCGACGGCAAAAGAGGCACCGGCCATGCCCAGGAACATGCCCAGCAACAGGGCTTGCTCGTAGCTGTGAATGCCCAGTTTCCAGGCGCAGAACAACGCCACGATGACTATCACCTGGCCAATCAGCCCGGCGGTCTTGGGCGACAGCTTGTCGGCCAGCATGCCCATGAGAAAGCGCAGCACCGCGCCCGCCAGGATCGGCGTGGCGACGACCAGCCCGCGCTGTTGAGTGCTCAGGTGCAAGTCGGCGGCAATCTGTACCGCCAGGGGGCCCAGCAGGTACCAGACCATGAAACTCAGGTCGAAATACAGGAACGCGGCAAACAGGGTCGGGGTGTGCCCGGATTTCCAGAAGCTTGATTTCATCACGCACCTCAACGGTTGGGGGGGCTTGTCGGAAGACCTGGTGGCTCCATGCGCTGGGGCCGAAACGAAAAAAAACGCCGCCACCGGGTTCGCGAGGGCAAACCGGGTGTGCGACGTCTTTGTCGTTGATGGGGCAACCGCCGTTGGCTACCTGTAACGGTTCTTTAGCAAGAGCCGCGCCAGATCAGCCGAGCAATTCGCTCATGGCAATAATCTGTTCGGCCACCTGAATCAGTTTCTGCTGTCGGCTCATGGCCTGACGGCGCATGAGGGTGTAGGCCTCTTCCTCATTGCAGTCCTTCATTTTCATCAGCAGACCCTTGGCCAGCTCGATGCGCTTGCGTTCCGCCAACTGTTGATCGCGGGCGTGCAGCTGGGCACGCAGGGCCTGGTCGCTTTCAAAGCGCGCCATGGCCACCTCGAGGATCGGTTGCAGGCGCTGGGCCTGGATGCCTTCGACAATATAGGCACTGACCCCGGACTTGATCGCCTGGCGCATGACAGTCGGGTCATGTTCATCGGTGAACATCACGATAGGGCGGGGCTGGTCCCGGCTGACCAGCACCACTTGTTCCATCACATCGCGGCCGGGTGACTCGGTATCGATCAGGATCACGTCGGGGCGCACTGTTTCGACGCGTGCGGGCAAGTCGATGGTCAGGCCGGATTCATCGATCACCTCAAAGCCGGCCTCGGTCAGCGCGGCCTTGAGCCGGCCGACTTTGCGCGGGGTGTCGTTGATCAACAGGATTCGCAGCATGCTCGTGCTCCTAGCGCAGCGCTTGGCGGCTGGTGTCATCCGCCATGGCGTGCAGGCGGAAGCTGCGGGCATAGCCGGCGGGGTCGGAGCCGTCCCAGATCCTGCCGTCGATCAACTGGCTGCTGCGCATGTCCTGGGCATGGGTCGGCACGCCCACGGCGCTGGCGGCCTGACGATACACATCCAATTGTTGCACCTGGCGGGCGACGGCCAGGTAATCGGGGTCTTCGCGCAGCAGGCCCCAACGGCGGAACTGGGTCATGAACCACATACCGTCGCACAGGTAAGGCAGGTTGACCGCGCCATCGGCGAAGAACCGCAGCGCATGCGGGTCCTGCCACTGGTTGCCCAGGCCATCTTCGTAGTGCCCCAGCAGTCGTGGCTCGATACAGTCCAGCGGTGCGTCGAGGTACTCGCGGGCGCTGAGCAGTTGGGCGGTGGAACGACGGTTTTGCGTGCTCGCTTCGATAAAGCGACTGGCCTCAAGAATCGCCATCACCAATACGCGCGCCGTATTGGGGTACTGGTCGACGAAGGCTTGGGTACAACCCAGGACTTTTTCCGGATGATTGGGCCAGATCGACTGGCTGGTCGCCAGGGTGAAGCCCTGGTTCTGCTTGACGGCGCTGGCGCACCAGGGTTCGCCGACACACAGGCCGTCGATGCGTCCCGCCTGCAGGTGCGCGACCATCTGCGGCGGGGGCACTACCACACTGTCCACGTCCCGCAGCGGGTGGATGCCCTGGCTCGCCAGCCAGTAATACAGCCACATGGCGTGGGTGCCTGTCGGAAAGGTCTGGGCGAAGGTGAGTTTTGTGCGGCTTTGGTGCACGTGGCGATCCAGCGCCTCAGGAGTGACCACGCCCTGCTGTTGCAGCCCACGGGACAGGTTGATGCTCTGTCCGTTTTGATTGAGCCCCATCAGCACCGCCATCGGGCTCGGCGCAACGCCGCCGATGCCCAGGTGCACGGCATAGATCAGGCCGTAGAGGCTATGGACGGCGTCCAGCTCACCGCTGACCAGTTTGTCGCGCAAGTTGGCCCAGGACGATTGGCGCTTGAGGTTCAGTGTGAGGCCGTAGGGTTGCGCAAACCCCTGGGTGGCGGCGACCACCAGCGAGGCGCAATCAGTCAGGGCCATGAACCCCAGGTCCAGGCTGCTCTTTTCCGGGGCGTCACTGCCGTTTACCCAGGCGAGCGCTGGGTTCACCGGGCTGCCGTCGACCGAATCGTTCATCAACACCTACCTTTTCTCGCAAAAAAAAGCGTCGCGCCCTCGGATGGCGATACCGGCCATTACAGGGAAACGACGCCTTTGTCCGTAGGCCCGCACCGTCGCTGGCGCGCGCCCTGATAGAGAGTGCATAGCAAGGCACATGCCACGGGGCAGCCATCAGCTTTCCATCATGATTGAACCTCGCCCGCCTTTCAGTATGGCCGCTCTTTTGCGTCCTCCTCCCCAGGAAAAACCCACGGTGCATGCTGATTCCGCCATTACGACCCGCCACCGCCTCGGCAGCATGCTGCTGTGGGGCGCGCTGTTGCTGGTCAGCCATGTGGCCCGGGGCGATCCGTATCAGGCCAGGGATGAGCGCCTGGACAGTTTTTTCACGGCGCTGTCGGTGCCGTTGGGGATGCCTGTGGTGGTCAGTCGGGAAGCGGCGCCCAAGCGTGTCAGCGGGACATTCGATTTTGACGCGCCGCAACAGGTCCTCGAAACGCTGGCCGGGCAGGAAGGCCTGATCTGGCACAGCGACGGGCAGGCCGTGTACCTCTACAACGCGAGCGAAGCCAGGACCTCTGCGGTGGCGCTGCGGTACATTTCGGTCAACCGGCTGCGCGGCATCATGCGCCGAACAGGCATGGATGAATCGCGCTATCCCTTGCGCGACAGCGGGGTGCGTACGTTCTACGTGTCCGGGCCGCCGAGCTACGTCAGCCAGGTGCTGCGGCTGGCGCAATTGACCGACCGGCAACGCAGTGAACTGCGTGTGGGGGCGCACGCCTTCGGTGTGGTGCAGGTGTTCAATACCCACGTCGAGGATCGGCAGCATGGGACCGGCGCAAACAAGGTCACGGTGCCGGGCATGGCCTCCGTCATCCAAGGCCTGCTGGCCAGTGAGCAGAAGGGCCTGCTGGCGGACAAGAACCTGACGCTGATCGCTTATCCGGACACCAACAGCCTCCTGATCAAGGGCAAGCCAGCTCAGGTCAGCCTGATCGAAAAACTGGTGGATGAATTGGATGTGCCCAAGCAAGTCAATGAAATCTCGTCATGGCGTGTGGAAGCGGGTCGTGACGAATCGAAGCCCCCGGCCGGGCCGCCGCCGTTGACGGCCGCGCAATATGAACGTGTGCAACGTGCGTTTGTCAGGTCGGGCGGCGAGCGTTCTCCCTGAATAAAGGCGTTAGTCCATGTACCTGGAAATACTGCTGCAGGAGCAACTGATCAGCCGCAAGCGACTGGCTGCGTTTGCGCCGGGCAAAGTCTTGCCTTTGGCACCCGAAGTCATCCATTGCGTGGAGGTTCGGGTCAATGGGCAACTGATGGCGGTGGGTGAGTTGGTGCAGTTGGAGGATCGATTAGGGGTGGAGCTGCATGAGGTGTATCAGGAGTGGCTGCCGTATTCCGGTTGAGGCGAATTGTCTTACAGCAAACCGCTGAAAGACGCTGATTGAATCGGGCTTTTCCTAACGTGATACGCGAGGGAGGTTTTTATAGTCATGGCATCGGGCAAGTGGGCCGTCACAGGAAGAATGGATTGAATGTCAGCAGTCGAACGTGCAGGTGCCTTATGGCGGTGGTGATTGAAGAATCGACAAAGTCCCTTGTTTTCGCTGATTGGACCTTGCATGACGATGGTCGGCTGACAGGCCGGGAAACCGACATTCAACTGCCGCCCAAAGAGGGCAGCGTGCTTCGATTGTTGCTGGCCTCCGGCGGTACGTTGATGACCAAGGACCGCCTGTTGGCGCTCGCCTGGCCCAGGGGCGAGGTGGCCGATGAGTCATTGACCCGTTGCATTTATGCCTTGCGCAAACACTTGAGCGCCGACAAGGGGTTTATCAAGACCGTGTATGGCAAGGGGTATCGTTTTACCTGCCCCGTGCAGGTAAAAGACGCTGAGCCGATGCGGGTGGTGCACACGTGCGCGGCATGCGGACAGATCAGCCATGTCTAAGCGGTGGGGCAGGGGCCTGATCCTCGGCCTGCTGCTGGGCAGCAACCAGGCCCTGGCCTACTGCTGGGATGAGGTGGCGCGTCGCTACGACTTCGAGCCGGAGTTGCTGCAGGCGATCGCGGCGGTGGAGTCGGGGTACCGGGCGCAGGCGATCAACGCGGTCAACGCCAATGGCACCCACGATATCGGCTTGATGCAAATCAACAGCAGTCACTTGCCTCGCTTGCTCGAGCTGGGCATCACCGAGGAACGGTTGCTGAACGAGCCATGTCTGTCGGTGGAGGTTGGCGCCTCGATTCTTGCCGGGTTCGTCCAGCGTTTCGGCTACAACTGGACGGCGGTGGGTTCCTACAATGTGGGGCCGGGCGCCGGAGCGCAGCGTGACGCGTTGCGCCTGCGATACGCCGAAAAAGTCTGGGCGCGTTATGAGGCCTTGATGGCCCACCGTAATTGACGAGTCGGCGGCACGCCTCGCATGCTGCCCGTCTCCCCGGCTATAATCGCGCCACCTTTCGCCGCCATCCGAGTCTAGCCCGCCCATGTATACCCTGGCCCGCCAGCTGTTGTTCAAACTCTCCCCGGAAACCTCCCACGATCTGTCCCTGGACCTGATCGGCGCCGGTGGCCGCCTGGGGCTCAATGGCCTGGTATGCAAGGCTGCGGCGAAAGTACCGGTGTCGGTGATGGGACTCGACTTTCCCAATCCGGTCGGGCTGGCTGCCGGTCTGGACAAGAACGGTGCGGCCATCGACGGGTTTGCGCAGTTGGGTTTCGGTTTTGTCGAGATCGGCACCGTGACGCCTCGTGCGCAACCGGGCAACCCCAAGCCGCGGATCTTCCGCCTGCCGGACGCCGAGGCGATCATCAACCGCATGGGTTTCAACAATCTGGGCGTGGACCATTTGTTGTCGCGGGTTCAGGCGGCGAAGTACAAGGGCATCCTTGGCATCAACATCGGCAAGAATGTCGATACGCCGGTGGAGCGCGCGGTGGACGATTACCTGATCTGCCTGGACAAAGTCTACGCCCACGCCAGCTACGTCACCGTCAACGTCAGTTCGCCCAATACCCCGGGTTTGCGCAGCCTGCAGTTCGGCGACTCGCTCAAGCAACTGCTCGAAGCGTTGCGCCAGCGCCAGGAAGACCTGGCGGTGCGTCACGGCAAGCGTGTGCCGTTGGCGATCAAGATCGCGCCCGATATGAGCGATGAAGAGACCGTGCTGGTGGCCCAGGCCCTGGTGGACGCGGGCATGGATGCGGTGATCGCGACCAACACCACCCTCAGTCGTGCGGGCGTCGAAGGCCTGGCCCACGGTGACGAGGCGGGCGGTTTGTCCGGCGCGCCGGTGCGGGACAAAAGCACCCATATCGTCAAGGTGCTGGCCGCCGAACTGGCGGGGCGCTTGCCGATCATTGCGGTGGGCGGAATCACCGAAGGCAGGCACGCGGCTGAAAAAATCGCGGCGGGCGCAAGCCTGGTGCAACTGTACTCGGGCTTTATCTACAAGGGCCCCGCGCTGATTCGCGAATCGGTGGACGCGATCGCCGCGTTGCGCTGAGCAATCGTCAGGCAATAAAAAGGGCTCCCTGAAGGAGCCCCTGGGCCGAAGCCCGCCGCCCGGATAGGACGTGCGTGGTTAAGTCGTTATCTATTCAAGTTGATGTGTCGGATTATAAATGCCCTGATTAGCCGACGGCGTGAAGTTCGTTGAGTCTGTGGATGCCCGCAGTGCCAGTCATACCGTCCCAGTTGTCGCCACGTCCTTCTCGCCAGCCATTGATCCAGGCTTGGCGTACCGACGGTAGAGTAAATGGGCAAAGCTCACGGGATTTTCCATGAACGCCATATTGATATCCGCGTAAAAATGCTCTTTCCAACGGATCACGCTTAAGTCTTCTCATAGGGTGTTTCCCTCACTTGTTGACTGTCTAGATATCCTTCGGCCTCGTCTGAGGCCGGGCAGAGTTTTTCTGCCGTTGGTGGGCTCGCTGCCGGCGTGGCGAGCCGATGTGTCGGCGTCGTTACGGCGCCAACCTGTGTTGAGTTCTAACCAATAGGTCACATGGATTCAATGATCGTTTTGTCATAAGCACGTAACGATAACGATGCTATAGCCATAAGCTGGGATGGCTTTTCGCCCCTTTTTTCAAGCAAAGCCAGCTATGATGTGCCCTGCGAAGGAAATGTGATTAATCCTTTGGTGAGAATGACCCCCTGTTGCAGTCGGTTATTATTCGACGAAGGGTCGGAATATTTCTTTTTGTTGCTTCAAATTCTTTTTCTGACCGTCGATAAAGGCCCGAGGGCCCGGCAGACGGGGTGGAACGGCACATTCGTGCCACGCGAGCGCTCTTCAAGAAAAGTGCTTGATTGAAAACCGAGCCGGCGATGCGTCGCCCGTTCATTTATTGCTGAAAAGCCTGGAATGCCCCATGTCGGACCGTTTTGAACTCTTCCTCACCTGCCCCAAGGGCCTCGAAGGCCTGCTGATCGAGGAAGCCGTCGGGCTTGGCCTTGAGGAGGCCCGCGAGCACACCTCGGCCGTGCGCGGCATGGCCGACATGGAAACCGCCTACCGCCTGTGCCTCTGGTCGCGCCTGGCCAACCGGGTGCTGCTGGTCCTCAAGCGCTTCCCGATGAAGGACGCCGAGGACCTCTACCACGGCGTGCTGGATATCGAGTGGGCCGACCACATGGTCAGCGACGGCAGCCTGGCGGTGGAGTTCAGCGGTCACGGCTCGGGCATCGACAACACCCACTTCGGCGCGCTCAAGGTCAAGGATGCGATTGTCGACAAGCTGCGCACCCCGACCGGCGAACGTCCGTCCATCGACAAGATCAACCCGGACCTGCGCATCCACCTGCGCCTGGACCGTAGTGAAGCCATCCTGTCCCTCGACCTGTCCGGCCACAGCCTGCACCAGCGCGGCTACCGCTTGCAGCAGGGCGCCGCGCCGCTGAAGGAAAACCTCGCGGCGGCGATCCTGATTCGCGCCGGCTGGCCGCGCATTGCTGCCGAGGGCGGCGCATTGACCGACCCGATGTGCGGCGTCGGCACCTTCCTGGTTGAAGGCGCCATGATCGCCGCCGACATGGCCCCCAACCTCAATCGCGAACTGTGGGGCTTCACCACCTGGCTCGGGCACGTCCCGGCGCTGTGGAAGAAACTGCACGCCGAGGCCACTGAACGTGCCGCTGTCGGCATGAACAAAACCCCGCTGTGGGTGCGTGGCTACGAAGCCGATCCGCGCCTGATCCAGCCGGCCCGCAACAACATCGAGCGCGCAGGCCTGAGCCACTGGATCAAGGTGTACCAGGGCGAAGTCGGCACGTTCGAGCCGCGCCCGGACCAGAACCAGAAAGGCCTGGTGATCTGCAATCCGCCGTACGGCGAGCGTTTGGGTGATGAGGCCAGCCTGTTGTATCTCTACCAGAACCTCGGCGAGCGTCTGCGCCAGGCCTGCATGGGTTGGGAGGCGGCCGTGTTCACCGGCGCGCCGGACCTGGGCAAGCGCATGGGCATTCGCAGCCACAAACAGTATTCGTTCTGGAACGGCGCCTTGCCGTGCAAATTGTTGCTGATCAAGGTCAACCCCGATCAGTTCGTCACCGGCGAGCGTCGCACCCCGGAGCAGCGCCAGGCCGAGCGTGAGCAAGCGGCCTACGACCAGGCTCCGACCGAACCGGCAGAGCGTCAGTATAACAAGAACGGTAACCCGATCAAGCCGGCCCCGGTGGTCGAACAGGCGCGCCTGAGCGAAGGCGGGCAGATGTTCGCCAACCGCCTGCAGAAAAACCTCAAGCAGTTGGGCAAGTGGGCCAAGCGTGAGGGTGTGGATTGCTACCGTGTGTACGACGCCGACATGCCGGAATATTCCATGGCCATCGACCTGTATCACGATTGGGTGCATGTGCAGGAATATGCCGCGCCCAAGTCCATCGACCCGGAGAAGGCCTCGGCGCGCATGTTTGACGCGCTCGCGGCGATTCCCCAGGCGCTCAACGTCGACAAGAGCCGCGTGGTGGTCAAGCGTCGCGAGCGCCAGAGCGGCACCAAGCAATACGAGCGCCAAAGCGCCCAGGGCAAGTTCACCGAGGTCAGCGAAGGTGGCGTGAAGCTGTTGGTCAACCTCACCGATTACCTGGACACCGGCCTGTTCCTTGATCACCGGCCGATGCGCATGCGCATTCAGAAGGAAGCGGCGGGCAAGCGTTTCCTCAACCTGTATTGCTACACCGCTACCGCCAGTGTGCACGCAGCCAAGGGCGGCGCGCGCAGCACCACCAGTGTCGATTTGTCCAAGACCTACCTGGACTGGGCGCGGCGCAATTTTTCCCTCAACGGGTTTTCCGACAAGAACCGCCTGGAACAGGGTGACGTGATGGCGTGGCTGGAAGCCAGTCGTGACGAGTTCGATATGATTTTCATCGACCCGCCAACCTTTTCCAACTCCAAGCGCATGGAAGGCATCTTCGACGTCCAGCGTGACCACGTGCAGTTGCTCGACCTGGCCATGGCGCGCCTGGCGCCGGGGGGCGTGTTGTACTTCTCGAACAATTTCCGCAAGTTCCAGCTGGAAGACAACCTCAGCGAACGCTATGCGGTCGAGGAAATCAGCGACAAGACCATCGACCCGGATTTCGCGCGTAACGCGAAGATCCATCGGGCGTGGAAAATCAGCGCACGCTGAGTCGCCAATGTGGGGGGGCAAGCCCTAATGCCAGTCAGGTAGGAGCGAGCTTGCTCGCGAAAAACGTCAACGATAAAGCGTGCTTCCTGAATGAACGCGGTGCCTGTGAGTTTTTCGCGAGCAAGCTCGCTCCTACAGACGGTATTAGGGCAAACCCCTCCCACATTAAGCGTGCGCATTTTTTACACTGGTCAAACCCCCGACGGATGGCTATAACTTAACGTCCCGCCAAAGTGACACCCCGCACGCTGGCGCTGTGAGTGTTGCCTATGCCGATGCAAGCCGTACGCCCGAAAATCCTTGGTTTTATCAGTGAACAGGCATCGGCTTGGCTGGTGGCATTGGTGGTAATGGCAACGGGTGGCGCGCTGACCCTGGTCATCGCGTGGGCCGCTGCCGACCTGTATCAGCAACAGGTGCGCCAGCGCTTCCAGTTGCTGGTCAGCGAGCGCTACAGCCGGATTCAGGAACGCTTCGAAGACCAGGAGCTGCGCCTGGATAGCCTGCGGCGTTTTTTCGTCAATTCCGACGAGGTGTCCCGCGCCGAATTTGACGGTTTCGCCCAGTCCCTGTTGTTGCACGCGCGTGCCTATGCCTGGGCGCCGCGAGTGTCCGGGGATCAGCGCAGCCAGTTCGAGCAGACCATCTCACGCCAGCGTGGCGCACCTTTCACCATCCGCGAATTGAATTCGGCAGGCGAGCTGGCGCCGGCGTCCGATCGCGATGAATACGTGCCGGTTTTATATAGCCAGACCCAGAGTCTGTTGGGCTCGCCAATGGGTTTTGACCTGCTTGCCCAACCCCTGCGGCGCGCGGTTGTCGAGCGCGCGCAAGCCAGCGGCCAGGCGGCGGTGTCCCAGCCCATGCAACTGGTGGGCCTGGAGCCGGCGTATGCCGCCGGGGTGCTGCTGGTAGCGCCGGTGCGCAAAACGGTCGATCCCCAGCCGTACGGCTATGTAATGGCGGTGATCAGCATGCGCCAGCTGGTGGCCGAGGGTTTGCCCAAGTCCAGCCGGGATAACCTGGTGATGCAGATCGTCGATACCTCCGACACTGAGCAGCGGGTGCTGTATGCGTCGAGCAATGTGCCGGGCGACAGCGATCTTGTCGCTGCCCGACGACTTACCCTCGGTGACCACGTCTACGCGCTGAGCCTGCGCGCCAGCGAGGTATTCGACAAGGCCAACCATTCTTCGACCCACACCATATTGGTCATGGGCGTGCTGCTGAGTGCGCTGCTCGCGGCTCTGCTCTATGTGCTGGTCAGCCAACGCCAGCGGGCGCTGGCACTGGTGGAGCAGCGTACCGCGCAGTTGCGCCTGCGTGAACAGGAACTGCGCGGCGCGCACGGCCAATTGCGCAGTGTGCTGGACGCGGCAACGCACGTCGCAATCATTGCCACTGACTTGCGCGGAGTCATCAACATGTTCAATGCCGGCGCCGAACGGATGCTGGGATTCAAGAGCGAACACGTGGTGGGCCACCTGACGCTGGAAAGCCTGCATCTGGCCTCGGAGCTTGAGGCCCGCGCCACGCGTTTGAGCGCGGCGCTGGGCAAGCGTATTACGCCGAGCCAGGCGATGCTGGTGGAAAGCCCGGACAGGCAGCACGACGCCCGCGAGTGGACGCTGGTGCGTGAGGACGGCAGCCCTTTGACCGTGAATATGCTGGCCACAGTGTTGCTGGATGACCATGGCCTGTGGGTCGGGCACCTGGCCATTTACCTGGATGTCACTGAGCAGAAGCGCGCCTACGAGGCCTTGGCGGCGCGGGATCGCTTGCTGAAAAAACTCAGTGTCCATGTACCTGGCGGTATCTTCCAGTTCACGCTGGAGCCCCACGATCGCTGGCGCTTCATTTACACCAGCGAAGGCATGCGCGATATCTATGAAATCGAGCTTGGCGTGTTGCAGCAGGATGCGGGCAAAATCCTGGAGCGCATTCACCCCCAGGACCTCGAGCGGGTACGCGCGTCAATACGCTTGTCGGCGCTGCAATTGAGCCATTGGCGCGAAGAATATCGCGTGCAGTTGCCCCAGCGGGGCCTGCGCTGGATTCGTGGCGAAGCGACCCCGGAAGAATTACCCGGCGGCGGTACGTTGTGGCATGGCTATGTGTCGGATATTTCCGATCTAAAGCGCGTGGAAGACGAATTGCGCACGCTGTCCATCACCGACTCCCTGACCGGCATCCACAATCGTCGCTATTTCCAGGACCGCATGAAAGTCGAACTGCTGCGCCTGAACCGCACATCGGGAGCGCTGTCGGTGATCATGCTGGATATCGACCACTTCAAGCGGATCAACGACCAGCACGGGCATGGTATCGGCGACGACGTATTGCGCGAGCTGTGCAAGCGAATCAGCCAGCGCCTGCGCCGCACCGACGTGTTCTGCCGGCTGGGCGGGGAAGAGTTCGTGGTGCTCTGCCCGCATACCGATAGCGCCCAGGCCTATTGCCTGGCGATGGAGTTGTGGCAGTCGTTGCGCAGTGTGCCGATGGCACCGGTGGGCGTCGTCACCGCCAGCTTTGGGGTCGCCAGCTGGCGGATCGATGAAGGTATCGATGGGTTGCTGCTGCGCGCGGATTCGGCTGTCTATGTCGCCAAACAGGCGGGCAGGGACCGGGTGGAACCCGCTCCCACAGACTGAACCGGTGCTCTAGAGCACCGGCGCGGCTGCCACTGCTTTCGGCTGGCGATACAGGTCAAGCAGCACCTGGTCCAGCACCGACGACGCCCCCCACGGCTTGGAATCGTTGAGAATCGCCACCACCGCCCAGGTGTTGCCATTGTTGTCGCGGCTGAACCCGGCGATGGCGCGCACGGTGTTCAAGGTGCCGGTCTTCACATGGGCTTCACCGCGCATGGCGGTGGTCTTCAGGCGTTTACGCATGGTGCCGTCGGTGCCGGCGATCGGCAGCGAGCTGATGTATTCGGCGGCGTAGGGGCTTTTCCAGGCCGCTTGCAGCATGGCCGCCATCTCACGGGCGCTGACTCGTTCGGCGCGGGACAGGCCGGAACCATTCTCCATCACCAGGTGTGGCGCGGTAATGCCTTTCTTCGCCAGCCACTGACGCACCACGCGTTGCGCGGCCTTGGCATCGTCGCCATCGGCATCGTTGCGAAACTGCGCACCCAGGCTCAGGAACAGTTGCTGGGCCATGGTGTTGTTACTGTATTTATTGATGTCGCGGATGATTTCCGCCAGGTCCGGCGAGAACGCACGGGCCAACACTTTGGCATCCTTGGGCACCGGCGCCTGGATATCGCGGCCCTGGATGGTGCCGCCCAACTCCTTCCAGATCGCACGCACGGCGCCGGCGGTATAGGTGGCATGGTCGAGCAGCGACAGGTAGGTCTGCGAACTGCAACCGTCCGCCAACTGGCCACTGACGGTCACGGTCACACTGCCATCGGCGGCGGTCACCGGGCTGTAGCGTACGTCGCCGGTGCACTGTTTGGCGTTGGAGACTTTCACCTGGTTGTCGATGCGAATGCTCGCAATCGGCGGCTCGACCGACACGATCACCCGCCCGGCATCATTGCGCGTCACGAAGCGCAGGGCCTTGAGGTTCACCAGCAGGGCATCGGGCTTGACCAGGAACGGCTTGTTCTCGTCGTTGCCGTCGTCATTGAACTCCGGCAATTGGGGCTGCTGGAAGAAGTTGCGATCCAGGACCAGGTCGCCGGTGACCTGTTGTACGCCGTTGGCGCGCAGGTCGCGCATCAACAGCCAGAGTTTCTCCATGTTCAGCTTGGGATCGCCGCCGCCCTTGAGATACAGGTTGCCGCGCAACACGCCGCCACTGAGTACGCCGTCGGTGTAGAACTCGGTTTTCCACTGATGGTTGGGGCCGAGCATTTCCAGGGCCGCGTAGGTCGTCACCAGTTTCATGGTGGAGGCCGGGTTCACCGAAACGTCGGCATTGAACACGGTCGGCGTACCGGGGCCGTTCAAGGGCAACATCACCAGGGACAGGGCGGTATTTTGCAGTTTGGCCTTCTGAAGGGCCTGGGCAACACTGGGGGGCAGGGTGTTATTGACGGGGGCGGCGGTGGCATGCAGGGCCAATGGCAGAAGAACACCGGCGAGGAAAACAGAACGCAACGATTTGATCATAAAAAATAAGACCCTACTGCTGAGGAGGGTGAAAAAGGCGAGGGGTATACAAGAAAAATCCCTCATTGGTCATGAAAGTGTCGGCATTATGCCCCAAGCCGAGCTTACTTGTAGCTGAACGATAGCGGGTAATCCGGGTTTTTTTATCGGCCAAACGCCGCCCGTCCCAGAGAGTCGGGCAATTGCCGCCTTAAACTGCTAAAGTGCCGGCCGTTATTACTTAAGAGGATTGTTCCAATGGCGACTAACCGTTCCCAGCGTCTGCGCAAAAAACTGTGCGTTGATGAATTTCAAGAGCTGGGTTTCGAACTGAACCTGGACTTCAAAGAAGGCCTGAGTGAAGAAGCTATCGACGCTTTCCTCGAAGCATTCATCAAAGAAGCCATGGAAGCCAACGGTCTGGGTTATGTCGGCGGCGATGACTACGGTCTGGTTTGCCTGCAGAAGCGTGGCTCGGTCAACGAAGAGCAGCGTGCTGCCGTTGAAGCCTGGCTGAAAACCCGTTCCGAGCTGACCAAGGCTGAAGTCAGCCCGTTGCTGGACGTGTGGTATCCGGAAAAGCCGATCAACGCGGCCAAGTGATACTAAACAAAACGGCGACCTGAGGGTCGCCGTTTTTTTATGCCTTGCGCCCGTTCAGAATCAGCAGCGTCAACACTCCCGCCACAATCCCCCAGAACGCCGAACCAATGGAAAACAACGTCAGGCCTGACGCGGTGACCATGAAGGTGATCAACGCCGCTTCCCGCTCCCGGGGCTCACTCATGGCGATGCTCAGGCCATTGATGATCGAGCCGAACAACGCCAGTGCCGCAATCGACAGCACCAGTTCCTTGGGCAACGCGGCGAAGAGCGCCGCCAATGTGGCGCCGAACACCCCGGCAATCCCGTAGAACACCCCGCACCAGACGGCTGCGGTGTAGCGCTTGTTGCGGTCTTCGTGAGCGTGCGGCCCGGTGCAGATCGCCGCGCTGATGGCCGCCAGGTTGATGCCGTGGGAGCCAAAGGGCGCCAGCACCAGCGAGGCGAGGCCGGTGCTGGTGATCAATGGCGAGGCCGGCACGGTGTAGCCGTCGGCGCGCAGCACGGCGACCCCCGGCATGTTCTGCGAGGTCATCGCCACCACGAACAGCGGGATACCGATGCTGATGGTCGCCGCCAGCGAAAAGTGCGGTGTGGTCCATACCGGTGTTGCGACTTCCAGATGAAAACCGCTGAAATCCAGCAACCCCATCAAGCCCGACAGCAGGGTGCCGCTCACCAGTGCGGCCAGCACCGCATAACGCGGCGACAGGCGCTTGATGATCAGGTAAGTGAAAAACATCCCCAGCACCAGGCCGGTGCGATGCTGCGCGGCGACGAAGATTTCACTGCCGATCTTGAACAGGATCCCCGCCAGCAACGCCGCCGCCAGGGACGCGGGGATACGCTTGACGAGTTTTTCAAAACTGCCGGTCAGCCCGCAGAGGGTCACCAGCACTGCGCAGGTGATGTAGGCACCGATGGCCTCGCCGTAACTGACGCCGCCCAGGCTCGTGATCAACAGCGCCGCGCCGGGTGTCGACCAGGCGATGGTGATCGGCGTGCGATAGCGCAGGGACAGGCCGATGCTGCATACCGCCATGCCGATGGAAATCGCCCAGATCCACGAGGAAATCTGCGCCGTGGTCAAACCGGCGGCCTGTCCGGCCTGGAACATCAGCACCAGCGAGCTGGTGTAGCCGGTCATCATCGCGATGAAACCGGCGACGATGGCCGAAGGTGAAGTGTCGGCCAGCGGGCGCAGCGGCGCTTGGGTGGCGTCGGTCATGAAAGGGTGTTCCTTTTACCTGACTCCGCACGCGGTAGGAGCGAGCTTGCTCGCGAAAATCGCCAACGATAACGCGGGCAATCAGATTAAACGCGGCGCCCTTGGGTTCTTCGCGAGCAAGCTCGCTCCTACAGTGGGATGTCGTTCATGGGAAATCGTGGAATCAAGCCTAAACTCAAACGTAACGACCCATTGCAATACAGCCGGCGCCGCAAACAGCCGTACAGTGTGTTGGCGCATTGGGTTGTGTACAATGTGCCGTGTTTTCAGGCGATACTTGCCAGCGACTCCCTGTTGCCGTATTACCTTAAAGTTGTCGTATTACCGTTAATTCGCCGCCGTTCTCCCTACCCGAGTGCCCATGAACGAACAGTTGCAACCTCTCAAGAAACAACCGCGCGCCGGCAAGACCGGTCGCAGCGGAACCCAGGACGATATCGTCTACGCGCATATCTTCGAGGCGATCCTCGAACAACGCCTGGCACCTGGCACCAAATTGAGTGAAGAGGCACTGGGCGAAATCTTCGGCGTGAGCCGTACCATCATTCGCCGCGCGTTGTCGCGCCTGGCCCATGAGGGTGTGGTGTTGCTGCGGCCCAATCGTGGCGCGGTCGTCGCCAGCCCGAGCGTCGATGAAGCCCGCCAGGTGTTCATGGCGCGGCGTCTGGTGGAGCGGGCAATCACCGAGTTGGCAGTGCAGCACGCTACCGCCGAGCAACTGGCCGAGTTGCGCCAGATGGTCAACGACGAACGCGACAGTTTCTCCCGTGGTGACCGTGGCGCCGGTATTCGCCTCTCCGGCGAATTTCACCTGAAGCTGGCCGAAGCGGCGAAGAATGCGCCGCTGATCAGCTTCCAGCGCAGCCTGGTGTCCCAGACCTCATTGATCATCGCCCAGTACGAAAGCGGCAACCGCTCGCACTGTTCCTACGATGAGCACACCCAGTTGATCGACGCGATCGAAGCCCGGGATGCGGTACTGGCGGTGGATTTGATGATGCATCACATGGATCACATCGACAGCAAGCTCAACCTCGATGAGGAAAGTGCATCGGATGATTTGCATGCGGTGTTCTCGCATCTGTTGCAGACCAAGAAGGCGGGGCGCTCTTCGGTAAAACTGTAATTTCCCTGATTCACCGGGGATAAAAATGTGGGAGGGGGCTTGCCCCCGATAGCAGTGTGTCAGTCAATGCATAGGTTGGCTGATCCACCGCAATCGGGGGCAAGCCCCCTCCCACATTGGTTTTTTGGTGCCTCTGAAATTAGCGTTGGTGCACCAGATTGCCGGCCGCGTAGGTCTGCAATACCGCCCGATCATCCCCCAGTGTCATCAGCACAAACAACGTCTCGGCAATGTTATTGGCCTGCTTCAAGCGGTAGCTGAGCAGCGGCGTGGCGTTGTAGTCCAGCACCAGGAAGTCCGCGTCCGTGCCCGGCTGCAAAGTGCCGATCCGGTCTTCCAGGCGCAACGCCCGCGCGCCGCCCAGGGTGGCCAGGTACAGCGACTTGAACGGGCTCAACCGCGCGCCCTGCAATTGCATGACCTTGTAGGCTTCATTCAGCGTTTGCAGCAGCGAGAAGCTGGTGCCGCCGCCCACGTCGGTGCCCAGGCCGACATTCAGTGTGTGCTTCTCGGCCATCGGCAGGTTGAACAGGCCACTGCCGAGGAACAGGTTCGACGTCGGGCAGAACGCCACGGCCGAGCCGGTCTGCGCCAGCCGGGCACACTCGTCGTCACACAGATGCACGCCGTGGGCAAACACCGAGCGTTCGCCCAGCAATTTGTAGTGGTCGTACACATCCAGATAGCCTTTGCGCTCCGGGAACAACTCCTTCACCCATTCGACTTCCTGCTTGTTCTCACTGATGTGGGTCTGCATGTACAGGTCCGGGTACTCGCCCAGCAGTTGCCCGGCCAGCGCCAGTTGCTCCGGCGTGCTGGTCGGCGCAAAGCGCGGCGTGACGGCATAGTGCAGGCGGCCCTTGCCGTGCCAGCGCTCGATCAGCGCCTTGCTTTCCTGGTAGCCGGATTGCGGCGTATCGGTCAGGTAGTCCGGCGCGTTGCGATCCATCATCACCTTGCCGGCGATCATGCGCAGGTCGAGTTTTTCGGCCGCTTCAAAGAACGCGTTTACTGACTGCGGATGCACACTGCCGAACACCAGCGCGGTGGTGGTGCCGTTGCGCAGCAGTTCCTTGATGAAAATGTCCGCGACTTCCTCGGCGTGGGCCTTGTCGGCGAACTGGCTTTCACAGGGGAAGGTGTAGGTGTTGAGCCAGTCCAGCAACTGCTCGCCATAGGCGCCGACCATGCCGGTCTGCGGCAGGTGGATGTGGGTGTCGATCAGGCCGGGGGTGATCAATGCATCCTGGTAGTGAGTGATATCGATGTCAGCGGGCAACGTCGGCAGCAAGTCGCTGGCGTGGCCGAGCGCACTGATCTGGCCGTTATCGATCACCAGCAGGCCGTCTTCGAAATATTCGTAGGACGCTTCAATGCCCACGATGGCAGGGTCGTCGATGCTGTGCAGGATGGCGGCGCGGTAGGCTTTGCGGGTCAAAGGCATGGTGATCTCAATTGATAGCTTGGCTGCGGCGTGACACCGGCAGCAATTTGGCAATGGGTTCGGCGCTGGCGGTGTGCTGGCCGAAATTGGCGTTATAGGTGGCGATGATTTCGCCGGCGATGGAGATGGCAATCTCCACCGGCAATTTGCCCTTCACCTCGGTCAGGCCCATGGGGCAGCGCATGCGTTGCAGTTGCGCGGCATCGAAGCCGCGATCGCGCAGGCGGTGTTCGAACTTGACGCGTTTGGTCCGGGAGCCGATCAGGCCGAAGTAGGCAAAATCATTGCGCTTGAGCAGGGCGGCGGTGAGTTCCAGGTCCAGCGCGTGATTGTGGGTCATGACGATGCAGTAACTGCCCGCCGGCAAGTCGGCGATTTCGTCGACCGGCTCTTCGCTGACGATTTTACGCACGCCTTGCGGGATGTTCTCCGGGAATTCCTGCTCACGGGCATCGATCCAGCGCACCCGGCACGGCAGGCTCGCCAGCAACGGCACCAGCGCACGCCCCACGTGGCCGGCACCGAATACCGCGATGTGCGCCTGCACCTGGCCCATCGGTTCGAACAGCAGCACGGTGACGCCACCACAGCACTGGCCCAGGCTCGCGCCGAGGCTGAAGCGCTCCAGGTGGGTGTTCTGCTGGCCACGGGCGAGCATCTCGCGGGCGATCTGCATCGCCTTGTATTCCAGGTGCCCGCCGCCGATGGTGTCGAAAGTCTGCGCGGCACTGATTACCATCTTCGAACCGGCGTTGCGCGGCGTGGAGCCGAGCTCTTCGATGATGGTCACCAGTACGCAGGGCTCGCCCTGGTTCTGCAGGTCGGCGAGGGCGCTGATCCAGTTGTTCATAGTCACCTCTTGTGGTGTCTGTCAGGCCGTCATCGGGGGCAAGCCCCCCTCCCACACTTGAAGGTATTCACAGTTCAAAATGTGGGAGGGGGCTTGCCCCCGATGGCAGCGCCTCGGTCTAGAGCGAAGCCAACTCGGTTTCGGTATCCACCGCCACAGCGGCGCTCAACTTGCGCATCTGCTCACACCCCCACAACACCCGCTCGGGCGTGGCCGGCGCGTCGATCTTCGGCTGCTGGCGATAGTTACCCAGGCTCGCCACCGCATCCTTGATCGCGCACCACGAAGCAATCCCGAGCATGAACGGCGGCTCGCCCACGGCCTTGGAATGGAACACCGTGTCTTCCGGGTTCTTGCGGTTTTCCACCAGCTTCACCCGCAGGTCCAGCGGCATGTCGGCCACCGCCGGGATCTTGTAGCTGGCCGGGCCATTGGTCATCAGCTTGCCCTTGTTGTTCCACACCAGCTCTTCCATGGTCAGCCAGCCCATGCCCTGGATGAACCCGCCTTCCACCTGGCCGATGTCGATGGCCGGGTTCAACGAGGCGCCCACGTCGTGGAGGATGTCGGTGCGCAGCATCTTGTATTCGCCGGTCAGGGTGTCGACGATCACCTCGCAGCAGGCCGCGCCGAAGGCGAAGTAATAGAAAGGCCGTCCGCGCGACTGGCTGCGGTCATAGAAAATCTTCGGGGTCTTGTAGAAGCCGGTGCTCGACAGCGAGACCTGGGCGAAATACGCCTGCTGGATCAGCGCCTCGAAGCTCAGGATCTGCTCACGCACGCGCACATGGCCGTTGCGAAATTCCACATCCGCTTCGCTGACGTCGTACTTGCGTGCGGCAAATTCCACCAGGCGCTGCTTGATGGTTTCGGCGGCGTTCTGGGCGGCCTTGCCGTTCAGGTCGGCACCGCTGGACGCCGCGGTTGGCGAGGTGTTCGGCACTTTGTCGGTGTTGGTCGCGGTGATCTGCACGCGGTCGATGTCGACCTGGAACACTTCGGCCACCACCTGGGCGACCTTGGTGTTCAGGCCCTGGCCCATTTCGGTTCCGCCATGGTTCAGGTGAATGCTGCCGTCGGTGTAGATATGAATGAGCGCGCCGGCCTGGTTGAGAAAGCTCGCGGTAAACGAGATGCCGAATTTGACCGGGGTCAGCGCCAGGCCCTTTTTCAGGATCGGGCTGTGGGCGTTGTACAGGCGAATCGCTTCGCGGCGCTCGGCGTATTGGCTGCTCGCCTCCAGCTCGGCGGTCATTTCTTCGAGCATGTTGTGCTCGACGGTCTGGTAGTAGTGGGTGACGTTGCGCTCGGTCTTGCCGTAGTAGTTGGCCTTGCGCACGGCCAGTGGGTCCAGCGCCAGATGGCGGGCGATGGCGTCCATCACTTCCTCGATGGCGACCATGCCCTGGGGGCCGCCGAAGCCACGATAAGCCGTGTTCGAAGCCGTATTGGTCTTGCAGCGATGGCCGTTGACTGTGGCATCGCCCAGGTAATACGCGTTATCGGCGTGGAACATCGCGCGGTCGACAATCGAGTTGGACAGGTCCGGCGAACAGCCGCAATTGCCGGCCAGCTCCAGGTTGATGCCGTTCAAACGGCCGTTGTCGTCAAAGCCCACGTCATATTCGATGTAGAAAGGGTGGCGCTTGCCGGTCATCAGCATGTCTTCGACCCGCGGCAGGCGCATCTTGGTCGGTTGCCCGGTGAGGCGTGCCACCACCGCGCACAGGCAGGCGGGGCTGGCGGCCTGGGTTTCCTTGCCGCCGAACCCGCCGCCCATGCGGCGCATGTCGACGACGATCTTGTTCATCGACACATCCAGCACTTCGGCCACCAGTTTCTGCACTTCGGTGGGGTTTTGCGTGGAGCAGTAGACGATCATGCCGCCGTCTTCGGTGGGCATCACCGAAGAAATCTGCGTCTCCAGGTAGAAATGCTCCTGGCCGCCGATATGCAGCGTGCCCTGGATACGGTGTTTCGCGCTCGCCAGCGCGCCGGCCGCATCACCGCGTTGATGGGTATGGCTGTCGAGCACGAAGTGTTTGTTGCGAAACGCCTCGACCACATCCAGCACCGGCTCCAGGTCTTCGTATTCGATCACCGCCGCCATCGCGGCTTTACGCGCGGTCTCAAGATCGCGGGCGGCCACGGCCAGCACCACCTGGCCGACGAACTGCACGGTGTCGATGGCCAGCAACGGATCGCCGGGCATCAGCGGGCCGATGTCCTTGAGGCCCGGTACGTCTTCGTGGGTAATCACGATGCGCACGCCGTCGAAGGCATAGCAGGGCGCGGTGTCGATGCTGAGGATTTTCGCGTGGGCGCGGTCGGACATGCGCGCATACAGGTGCAACTGGTTGGGAAATTCGAGGCGGTCGTCGATGTACTGCGCCTCGCCGCTGACATGCTTGGCGGCGCTGTCATGCTTGACGCTGCGGCCGACGCCGGAGGTCAGGTCCTGGGCGAACAGCTCGGCCAGTTCGGCCTGGGTTTTTACCACGGCGTGATGGTTAGACATAAGCGGTCACCCGAGTCTCGATGTGCGGCGTTTGCAGTTCGATGAAGTATTTGCGCAGCAGGTTCTGCGCGCTGAGCAGGCGGTATTCCTTGCTGGCGCGGAAGTCCGACAGCGGGGTGAAGTCCTCGGCCAGGGCGGCGCAGGCTTTTTCCACGGTAGCGGCGTTCCAGGTGGCGCCGACCAGTACCGTTTCGCAGTGCCTGGCGCGCTTGGGGGTAGCGGCCATGCCGCCGAAGGCGACGCGGGCCTCGCTGATCACACCGTTGTCGAGCTTCAGGTTGAAGGCGGCGCAGACGGCGGAAATATCGTCGTCCAGGCGCTTGGACACCTTGTACGCGCGAAACAGTGAATGGCCCTTGGGCACGATGATCTTCTCGATGAATTCGCTGTCCTGCCGGGCAGTGACGCGGTAGTCGGTAAAGTAGTCTTCCAGCGCCAGGGTGCGGCGTGTCTGGCCCTTGCACAGCACAATCTGCGCACCGAGGGCGATCAGCAGCGGCGGCGAATCGCCGATGGGCGAGGCGTTGCCGATATTGCCGCCCAGGGTGCCCTGGTTGCGGATCTGCAGGGAGGCGAAGCGGTGCAGCAAGTCGCCAAAATCGGGGTATTCGTGGTGCAGTGCGGTGTAGCAGTCGGAGAGGGCGGTGGCGGCGCCGATTTCCAGGCGGTCGTCGAAGGATTCGATGCGCTTCATTTCTTCGATATTGCCCACGTAAATCATCACCGGCAGGGTGCGATGGAACTGCGTGACTTCCAGCGCCAGGTCGGTGCCGCCGGCCAGCAGGCGGGCTTGCGGGTAGGCGTCGTAGAGATCGGCCAGGTCGGCGACCGTCAACGGCACCAGGCAGCGTTTGTCGCCGCTGTTGAGTTCGCCGGTTTGCGTCGGCGCAATCGCCTTGAGCTGCGCGATGGTCTGGGCTTCACGGCTGTCGAACTGGTCCTGGGGCTTGTTGCAACAGGCCTGTTCGGCCGCCGCCAGAATCGGGCGGTAACCGGTGCAGCGGCACAGGTTGCCGGCCAGGGCTTCGTGGGCTTTCTGGCTGTCGGGCGCGTCGCTGTTCTTTTGCAGGGCAAACAACGACATCACGAAGCCCGGGGTGCAAAAGCCGCACTGCGAGCCGTGGCACTCGACCATCGCCTGCTGCACGCTGTGCAGTTGGCCCTGGTGCTTGAGGTCTTCGACACTGATCAGTTGCTTGCCGTGCAACGACGAGACAAAGGTCAGGCACGAATTGAGGCTGCGATAACGGATCTGCTCAACGCCTTGATCGTTGCGGTGCAACTCGCCGACCACCACGGTGCACGCACCGCAGTCGCCGCTGGCGCAGCCTTCCTTGGTTCCGGATTTGCCCACATGCTCACGCAAATAGTTGAGCACGGTCAGGTTGGGGTCCAGGGCGTGCTCGCTACGGAGTTCCTGGTTAAGTAAAAACTGGATCACGGAAGGCCTCGCAGACTCATTATTGTTGTTAACCGCTTTGCGCCGAATCTAGTCATGTCTGACTTTTCGGTCAATGGTTTTCTGACCTAAGGGTCAAGAAAATCCGGTCACAACACATTCAATTATGGTCCAGTCTTCTGGAACCGTTGTTTTCAGGGGCTTATGGCGGTTCAGGCTTGCGTGTTTCATGCCAAATTCGCCACCGTGGGCGTAGCGCCATCAGCGGGCCAATGCGCTACACTGCCGCGCTTGTACCGATAGAAGATTTTGAAGGGAAAACATGACGTTCAAGGCGCCGGACAGTCTCGCCGAGCAAATCGCTCACCACCTCGCCGAACGTATCATTCGCGGCGATCTCAAGCCTGGGGAGCGGATCCAGGAACAGAAGGTCACGCTGGCGCTGAATGTCAGCCGTGGTTCCGTGCGCGAAGCCTTGCTGATCCTCGAACGCCGGCACCTGATCGCGATCCTGCCGCGCCGTGGCGCTCACGTCACCGAACTCACCGCACACAAGGTGCAGAGCCTGTGCACGTTGATGGGCGAGATGTACATCCTGCTTGGCAATGCAGTGGCCGAAGGCTGGCAGACCCAGGCCGACATGGCGCCATTCCTGCAAATCCAGCAGCGCCTGATGGCCAGCTACGAGCGCCAGGACATCCGTGCCTTTGTCGAAGAAAGCTTCAATGTGATGCGCGCCGCGTACCCCTTCGCCAACAATCCGTACCTGCAGGAGACCGTCGAGAACCTGCAGCCGGCGATGAACCGCGCCTATTACCTGGCCCTTGACCAGCGCAAGGCGGAAATGAGCGAGTACCTCGCGCTGTTCGAACAACTGCTCGCTGCCGTGCTGGCCCGCGACCTGACGCAGATCCGCCTGGTGCTGTCGGCTTACTGCCAGCGCAGCAGCTCGCTGGTCATCGCAGCGTTGGCGGACGCCTAAACGTGCGGCTCAAGTGCATCAAACTGGCGGGGTTCAAATCCTTCGTCGACCCGACCACGGTGAACTTCCCCAGTAACATGGCGGCGGTGGTCGGGCCCAATGGCTGCGGCAAGTCGAATATCATCGACGCCGTGCGCTGGGTGATGGGCGAGAGTTCGGCGAAAAACCTGCGCGGCGAGTCGATGACCGACGTCATCTTCAACGGCTCCACCAGCCGCAAACCGGTGAGCCAGGCCAGCATCGAGCTGGTGTTCGACAACTCCGACGGCACCCTGGTCGGCGAGTACGCGGCCTACGCGGAAATCTCCATTCGCCGTAAAGTCACGCGCGACAGCCAGAACAGTTATTTCCTCAACGGCACCAAATGCCGTCGACGCGACATCACCGATATCTTCCTCGGCACAGGCCTGGGCCCGCGCAGCTATTCGATCATCGAGCAGGGCATGATCTCCAAGCTGATCGAAGCCAAGCCCGAAGACCTGCGCAACTTTATCGAGGAAGCAGCCGGCATCTCCAAATACAAGGAGCGCCGCCGCGAGACCGAAAACCGCATCCGCCGCACCCATGAAAACCTCGCCCGCCTGACCGACCTGCGCGAAGAGCTGGAGCGCCAGTTGGAGCGCCTGCACCGCCAGGCCCAGGCGGCCGAGAAGTATCAGGAGTACAAGGCCGAAGAGCGCCAGCTCAAGGCACAACTGTCGGCCCTGCGCTGGCAGGCGCTGAACGACCAGGTCGGCCAGCGTGAAGCGATCATCGGCACCCAGGAAGTCAGCTTTGAAGCGCTGGTGGCCGAGCAGCGCAACGCCGACGCCAGCATCGAACGCCTGCGGGACGGGCACCATGAACTGTCCGAACGCTTCAATCTGGTGCAGGGCCGCTTCTATTCGGTGGGCGGTGATATCGCCCGGGTCGAACAGAGCATCCAGCACGGCCAGCAACGCCTGCGCCAGTTGCAGGACGATCTGAAGGAAGCCGAACGCGCACGCCTGGAGACCGAATCGCACCTGGGCCACGACCGCACCTTGCTGCTGACCCTGGGCGAAGAGCTGGACATGCTCACCCCCGAGCAGGAAATCACCAGCGCCGCCGCCGAAGAAGCCGCCGCCGCCCTGGAAGAAGCCGAAACCGGCATGCACGGCTGGCAGGAGCAGTGGGATACGTTCAACCTCAAATCCGCCGAACCGCGCCGCCAGGCCGAGGTGCAGCAGTCGCGTATCCAGCAACTGGAAACCAGCATGGAGCGCCTGGCTGAACGCCAGCGCCGCCTGCAGGAAGAGCGCGTGTTGCTCGCCGCCGACCCGGAAGACGCGGCGATCATGCAGTTGAGCGAGCAACTGGCCGAAAGCGAAATGACCCTCGAAGAGCTCGAGGCCAGCGAAGCGCAGCAAGTGGAGCGCCTCGAGCAATTGCGCCAGCAATTGCACACCGCGACCCAGGCGCAGCAACAGGCCCAGGGCGACCTGCAGCGCCTCAACGGGCGGCTGGCCTCATTGGAAGCCTTGCAGCAAGCCGCGCTGGACCCCGGCACCGGCACCGCCGAATGGCTGCGCGACCAGCACCTGGCCGAGCGCCCGCGCCTGGCCGAAGGCTTGAAGGTTGAGGCCGGTTGGGAGCTGGCGGTGGAAACCGTGCTGGGCGCTGATCTGCAAGCGGTGCTGGTGGATGATTTTGGCGGCTTCGACCTGGCCGGTTTCACCCAGGGCGACCTGCGCCTGCTCAGTCCCGCAGCCGATGGCACGCGGGTGCCGGGCAGCCTGCTGGACAAGGTCGAGGCGGCGATTGACCTGTCGCCGTGGTTGGGCCAGGTCAAACCGGTCGAATCACTGGAGCAGGCCCTGGCCCAACGCGGCCAGTTAGCGGCCGGCGAAAGCCTGATCAGTCGCGACGGCTATTGGGTCGGCCGCCATTTCCTGCGCGTGCGCCGTGCCAGTGAGGCCGAAAGCGGCGTATTGGCCCGTGGCCAGGAAATCGTCAACCTGAGCGCCGAGCGTGAAGAGCGCGAGGCCACCCTCGAAAGCCTGGAAACCGAACTGCAAACCCTGCGCGCCACCCAGCGCCAGCAAGAGACCGGCCGCGAACATCTGCGCCGTCTGTTACAGGACGAAGCGCGCCAGCAAGGCGAATTGAAAGCGCAACTGTCGGCGAGCAAAGCCAAGGTCGAGCAACTGACCCTGCGCCGCACCCGCCTTGACGAAGAAGTCGCCGAAATGGGCGAGCAGCGTGTCCTGGAGCACGAACAGATCGGCGAAGCGCGCCTGCTGTTGCAGGAAGCCCTCGACAGCATGGCCCTGGACACCGAGCAGCGCGAACTGTTGCTGGCCCAGCGCGACAGCCTGCGCGAACGCCTCGACCGCGTGCGCCAGGAAGCCCGCCAGCACAAGGACCACGCGCACCAACTGGCGGTGCGCCTCGGCTCGCTGCGCGCCCAGCACACGTCCACGGCCCAGGCCCTTGAGCGCCTGGAGATGCAATCGGAACGCCTCACCGAAAAGCGCGAGCAACTGAGCCTCAACCTGGAGGAGGGCGAGGCGCCGCTGGAAGAGCTGCGCCTCAAGCTTGAAGAGTTGCTCGACAAGCGCATGAGCGTCGACGAAGAACTCAAGACCGCGCAGATCGCCTTGGAGGACGCCGACCGCGAACTGCGCGAGGCTGAAAAGCGCCGGACCACGGCCGAACAGCAATCCCAGCTGATTCGCGGTCAGCTCGAACAACAGCGCATGGAGTGGCAAGCCCTGACCGTGCGCCGTAAGACCCTGCAGGACCAGTTGCTCGAAGATGGCTACGACCTGCACGGCGTATTCAACACGCTGACCGCCCAGGCCAACGAAAAAGACGCCGAAGAAGAACTTGAGCGCATTGCCGCGCGTATCCAGCGACTGGGCGCGATCAACCTCGCGGCCATCGATGAGTACCAGCAGCAGTCCGAGCGCAAACGTTATCTGGATGCCCAGAACGCCGACCTGGTCGAAGCGCTGGACACCCTGGAAAACGTGATCCGCAAGATCGACAAGGAAACCCGCAACCGCTTCAAGGATACCTTTGATCAGATTAATGGCGGTTTACAGGCGTTATTCCCAAAAGTTTTCGGTGGTGGCAGTGCCTACTTGGAACTGACGGGCGAAGATCTACTCGATACAGGGGTAACGATCATGGCGCGGCCACCGGGCAAGAAGAACAGCACCATCCATTTGTTGTCTGGCGGCGAAAAGGCCCTGACGGCCCTGGCCCTGGTATTTGCCATCTTCAAGCTGAACCCGGCGCCGTTCTGCATGCTCGACGAAGTCGATGCACCGCTGGATGACGCTAACGTTGGACGCTACGCTCGGCTGGTCAAGGAGATGTCCCAGACGGTGCAGTTCATCTATATCACCCACAACAAGATCGCCATGGAAATGGCCGATCAGTTGATGGGCGTGACGATGCATGAGCCGGGCTGTTCGCGTTTGGTCGCCGTCGATGTGGAAGAAGCGATGGCGATGGTGGAATCCTGAGGTCTGTCAGGAAGGAATTTTACAGCACGCTGTAGGATGGTTTACCGGTCTGGGAAAAGTGGCAAATGGACATATTTGCTCAAGGCATTTTGACAGACGGTGTAAAGTTATCTTTGGTCGTGCTAGTTTAATGTCAATTTTTCGTATGCGTGGGCAAAACGTCAGTCAGAACATAGAGTTGGCGCCACGTTTTAAAGCGGTTTGCACGGTGCTAAACCCCTTATTTTTCAGCATTTTTTATTAGAGGCACGGGATTACATGGAAATCGGTCTGCGCGAGTGGCTGATCGTCATCGGCATCATTGTCATTGCCGGTATTCTTTTTGATGGCTGGCGCCGCATGCGCGGTGGCAAGGGCAAGCTTAAATTTCGCCTGGACCGAAACCTGTCCAACTTACCTGACGACGACGGCAGCGCCGAGCTGCTGGGGCCGCCCCGTGTGCTGGATACCCACAAGGAACCGCAGCTGGACGAGCACGACTTGCCGTCGATGAGCGCGCCGGTGCGTGAAGCCCGGGAGCCGTCGTCCAAGCGTGGCAAGCGCGGCAGTGCCGGCGTGGCCGAGCCGCATCAGGGCGACCTGAACCTGGACGTCGACGAAGGCCCGAGCTTCAGCAGCCGCGACGATGATTTCCCGGATGAAAACGGCGGCAAGGCCCCATCGCGCCAATCGGTCAACGATCAGCCGGCCGCTGAAGAAGTGCTGGTAATCAGTGTGATCTGCCGTGATGCCGGTGGCTTCAAAGGCCCGGCCCTGTTGCAGAACATCCTTGAGAGCGGCCTGCGCTTTGGCGAGATGGATATTTTCCATCGTCACGAAAGCATGGCCGGCAACGGCGAAGTGCTGTTTTCCATGGCCAACGCGGTCAAGCCCGGCACCTTCGATCTGGACGACATCGACCTGTTCAGCACCCCGGCGGTCAGTTTCTTCCTCGGCCTGCCAGGCCCGCGTCACCCCAAGCAAGCGTTCGACGTGATGGTGGCTGCGGCCCGCAAGCTGTCCCAGGAACTCAACGGCGAGCTCAAGGACGACCAACGCAGCGTCCTCACCGCCCAGACCATCGAGCATTACCGTCAGCGCATCGTCGAGTTCGAGCGTCGCGCCCTGACACAAAAACGCTGAGGATTACGCCTCGGCGTTGTCGGATAGAATAAGCGCACTACCATTTGAGCAGCTTCGGCTGCTCTTTTGCTTTTTGAGAGAACACCATGACCGCCGCCCATACCCGCATCCTCGAACTGCGCGCTGAACTGGATCAGCACAATTACCGTTACCACGTCCTTGATGAGCCGAGCATTCCGGACGTTGAGTACGACCGCCTGTTCCATGAGCTCAAAGCCCTGGAAGCCGAACATCCGGAACTGGTGACGCGTGATTCGCCGACACAGCGGGTCGGCAGCGCGGCGTTGTCGGCGTTTACTCAAGTCAGGCATGAAATCCCGATGCTCAGCCTCGGTAACGCCTTCGATGAAGCGACCATGCTGGAATTCGATCGCCGGGTGACCGAGGGCCTGGATCTGCCGGCCGGGGACTTGTTCGCCAGTGTCGAATACAGTTGCGAGCCGAAGCTGGATGGCCTGGCGGTCAGCCTGTTGTATCAGGATGGCGAACTGGTGCGCGGCGCCACTCGTGGCGACGGGACCACCGGCGAAGACATCAGCGTCAATGTGCGCACCGTGCGCAACATCCCGTTGAAGCTGCACGGCAGCGGCTGGCCGGCCACCCTGGAAGTGCGCGGTGAAGTGTTCATGTCCAAGGCCGGTTTCGAGCGCCTGAACGCCTCGCAACTGGAAGTCGGCGGCAAGACCTTCGCCAACCCGCGCAATGCGGCGGCCGGCAGCCTGCGCCAGCTGGATTCGAAGATCACCGCCAGCCGCCCGCTGGAATTCTGCTGCTATGGCATCGGCCAGGTGACGGCGGACATCAGTGACACCCATATCGGCAACCTCAAGCAGTTGCAAAAGTGGGGCATGCCGATCAGTCATGAACTGAAACTGGCCAAGGGCATTCAGGAATGCCTGGACTACTACCGCGACATCGGCGAGCGGCGCAACAGCCTGTCGTACGAGATCGACGGGGTGGTGTTCAAGGTCAACAGTATTGCCGCCCAGCGGGAACTGGGCTTCCGCGCCCGTGAGCCGCGCTGGGCCATTGCGCATAAATTCCCGGCCATGGAAGAACTGACCGAGTTGCTCGACGTGGAATTCCAGGTCGGTCGTACCGGCGCCGTCACGCCCGTGGCGCGGTTGAAACCGGTCAAGGTCGCCGGGGTGACCGTGTCCAACGCCACCCTGCACAACATGGACGAAGTGGCGCGCCTGGGCCTGATGATCGGCGACACGGTGATCATCCGCCGCGCCGGGGATGTGATCCCGCAGGTGGTCTCGGTGGTTACCGAGCGTCGTCCTGAACATGCCCGTGCGGTGCAGATCCCCGAAAGTTGCCCGGTGTGCGGCTCCCACGTGGAACGCACGCAACTGGTCAAGCGCAGCAAGGGCAAGGAAACCGTCAGCGAGGGCGCGGTATACCGCTGCGTCGGGCGGCTGGCCTGTGGCGCGCAGCTCAAGCAGGCGATCATTCATTTCGTCTCGCGCCGCGCCATGGACATTGACGGCCTGGGCGACAAGACCATCGAACAACTGGTGGATGAAAAACTCATCGGCTCGCCGGCCGACCTCTACAAACTCAAGTACGAGCAGATCATCGACCTGGAAGGCTTTGCCGATATTTCCAGCAAAAAGCTGATCGCCGCCATCGAAAACAGCAAGACGCCGACCCTGGCGCGGTTTATCTACGCCCTGGGCATTCCCGATGTGGGCGAGGAGACCGCCAAGGTGCTGGCGCGCTCCCTGGCGTCCCTGGAGCGGGTGCAGAAGGCCTTGCCGGAAGTGCTGACGTACTTGCCGGACGTGGGCCTGGAAGTGGCGCACGAAATCCACAGCTTCTTTGAAGACAGCCATAACCAGGAGGTGATTGGCGCGCTGCTGTCGCCCGATGAATGCGCCCTGCAATTGCAGGAGCAGGGCGACCTGAGCGCCGAGTTCGCCGCCAGCACCACCCTGGGCGGCCTGCTCGACAAGCTGCACGTGCCCTCCGTTGGGCCGGGTGCGGCGCAGAAACTGGCGGACAAGTTCGGCAGCCTCGAAGGCGTGATCAAGGCCGACTGGCTGGACATGCGCCAGGCCCTGCCCGAGAAGCAGGCCAAGGCCGTGCGCGACTTTTTTGATAGCGAAGACAACGCCAACCGCGCCCTGGCCATCGAGCAGCAGCTCAAGGACTTCGGCATGCACTGGCAGAGCGAGAAAAAGGTCGTCGAAGGCCTGCCGGAAGCCGGACACACCTGGGTGCTCACCGGCTCCCTGGAGTTGATGAGCCGCGACGTGGCCAAGGACAAACTCGAAAGCCTGGGCGCGAAGGTGGCCGGTTCCGTTTCGGCCAAGACCCACTGCGTGGTGGCCGGGCCGGGCGCCGGTTCCAAATTGGCCAAGGCCAGCGAACTGGGGCTCAAAGTGCTCGACGAAGAGGCGTTCGTCGCTTTCCTCGCCAAGCACAACATCTCCGTCTGACGATCGTTCCCACGCGTGGGAACGATCCTGCGAGGGAAATGATCTAGTCTCAGTCACCCCTGGGAGAGATCGCCATGTTTCGCTACTTCGAGCAACTCAGCACGCGCATCGCCGCACCGTTCATGGCCGGATCCTCGCGTAACAGCAAGGTATGGCAATGCCGCTGCGGCCAGTCCTTGTTCTTTCGCAACAGCCAGTGCCTGGCCTGCTCGGCGCTGCTGGGCTACCACCCACAGCAAAGCCGCTTGTCTTCACTGCAACCAGGTCCGGTGGCTGACACCTGGCTGCTGGACGCCGACCTCGACGCAGGCGCCTTTCGCCGCTGCGCCAACCTCCAGACCCCGGCGGCCTGTAACTGGCTGATTCCGGCGCACAGCACCTCGGCCCTGTGCGTAGCGTGCAGCCTGAACCGCACCATTCCGGATTTGTCCATCGCGGAAAATCCCGAGCGCTGGCGCAAGGTGGAAACCGCCAAGCGCCGACTGGTGGCCCAACTGATCAGCCTGGGCCTGCAGGTGGTGCCCAAAAGCGTCAACGAAGACACCGGCCTGGCGTTCGACTTCGTCGGCATCGACCTGCAAGGCAATGCGCCCACGACCGGTCACGCCAACGGCCTGATCACCCTCGACATCAAGGAAGCCGACGACGCCCATCGTGAAAAGGTTCGCGTACAGATGCACGAGCCCTATCGCACCTTGCTCGGTCACTTCCGCCATGAGGTCGGCCACTATTACTGGGACCGCCTGATCGCCAACAGCCACTGGCTCGAGCCGTTTCGCAACCTGTTCGGCGACGAACGCGCCAGTTACGCCGACGCGCTCGATCAGCACTACCAGAACGGCCCACGCCCGGACTGGCAGCAAACCTGCGTCAGCGCCTACGCCACCATGCACCCCTGGGAAGATTGGGCCGAGACCTGGGCGCACTACCTGCACATGATGGACGCGGTCGACACCGCCCTGGGGTTTGGCATGAGCGCTCGGGAGATGGACCTCGATTACCAGCCGTTTCCCCTGACCACCCTGTACGACCCCGAACACCCTGGTGGAGCGGCATTCCTCTCCTTCGTCAACGCCTGGATCGAACTGGCCGGCATGCTCAACGAACTGTCCCGCGCCATGGGCCAGCCGGATTTCTACCCCTTCGTGCTGCCGCCAGCGGTGATTGCCAAGCTGCACTTTATCCACTTGGTCATCCAGGAGGAGGGCGGCAGGGCCGATGAGGTCCTGCAGGCACAATGATGAAAAAAATGTGGGAGGGGGCAAGCCCCAATGCCAGTCTGTAGGAGCGAGCAAGCTCGCGAAAAACTCACAGGCACCGCGTTAATTCAGAAAGCACGCGTTATCGTTGACGTTTTTCGCGAGCAAGCTCGCTCCTACAGAGTGGCTGGGAGAGCGTCATCATTGAAGGCTATGGCAAGTACTTGAAGCTTCTCATTTTTTACGGTTGTAACTTCCGATCAGATCGGTACAATGGCCCCGCTTGCCGAGAGGCCAGCGTCGTTATGGTGACCCCATCGGTCCCCCCGCAACGATTACCCGTGAACCTGGTCAGAGCCGGAAGGCAGCAGCCACAGCGGGAACATTGTGTGCCGGGGTGTGGCTGGTGGGGTTGCCTCCATAACGCTCCCTCCTGTAATACCCTCCCAGAAAAATCTCAGTTATTCAGCCAGTCATCTGTGACGCTTATTGCGCAGTGCATGACGACCCTTCCACGACTGGTGGCATACTCCCAAGCGTCTCTCTCCTGGCCATGAGGCTGTATGCACTCGGAACATTTTGATTTATCCAGCCCCGTGTTCTTGCCGATCACCGATGAAACCTGTGCGGGTTTGTTGGGTTCTGACGGTGCGGGTGCGCTGCTGGCCCTGAGTGAGCCGGAGTTGGCCGCTGTGTTGGTTATCCAGAATCTGGCGCAAATGCCGGAACACGAGTTGAGTGCAGTGGGCGCTGAAAGGGTGCTGGCCAAACTGATTGGCTGGGCGGCGCAGGGCAGGCATTCGGCCGCTGTGAGCTTGCTGTCGGAGGCACAACGGTTGTTTGACCCGCGCAAGCTGTACTTCGGCCTCAATGTGGTCAAGAGCCTGAAGTTGCGTTTTCTGTTAGCGGATGAAGTCCAGGCGCGAGAGTATTTATTGCCCGACGGCCAATGGGACGTCGAGTACAAAGTCCGTCACCTCAAGACCAACAATCCCTTCCGCCAGCAGATGGTCACGCCCAGGCACCGCGAGCGCTGGTTGAGCGCCGAGCAGGACAAACTGGTCCGCACCTTTCGCGCCAACCTGAACGAAGACCTGCACGTGCAAGGGTACGCCGGCATTGGCAAGAGTCATCTGCTGGTGGCGCTGATGGAGCATCTGCGCCCCGAAAAGACCTTGTTGCTGGCACGTACACCGGCAAAGCTGGAAACCCTGCGCGCGCGCATGGTGGGCGTGCGGGAGAGAAAGGCCGGGCAAACCTTCCACGGGTTTGCCCACGTCTTGTTACATGGCCCAAGGTCACAGCCGTTGGCTACCCAAGGACGTGTCCCGAGCAAGCAGGCACTGGCGCAGGAATTGAACATCTTCGGTTTTCGTCATCTGGAAGGGCAGGCGCTGCTGGATGTCTGCCTCAAGGTGCTTGAAAACTACTGCGGCTCACGGGACTACAGCCTGTCGGCCAAACATCTGCCGCACTTCAAGCAAGCGCTGTCCAGCGTTGATGCCAAGGTACTGGTCGAATACTCCAGCCGGTTATGGCGCTACCTTGAGGCGAATCCGGCCTGGAACGCTCACACCGGGTTTGAAGCGTTATTGATGATCAAGCGCGCCAGCCTCGCCGGCAGTGTGGTGCCTGAGCGCTATACCCATGTGTTGATTGATGAGAGCCAGGACATTCCAGCGCCCTTGCTGCAAATCATCGAGCGCGGGCGCCAGGTGCTGATCACCCTGGGCGACGAGTATCAGCAGGCCAGTGGGGTGCTGGTCAAGCGCGCCCGCGAGGTTCGCCATACGGATGTGAGCTATAGCGTACGCTCCGGGCGCAATGTCGAGCGCCTGGTCAATCCGTTGATCAGCCAGCACTCGCAGAAAAGCAAGGTGCTCTTCGAGGGCGCACGGGATGCGGATGTCGGTATCGAGCTGTATCCCCAGGGGTTTGTGCCGCCGCCAGGGTGCGTGGTGCTGACCGCGTCCTGCTGGGACACCATGAAGTGGCTCATTCAACTGAGCGAAGAGCGTTGTGCCTGTGCGTTTGCCAGCAGCGAGGCGCAGCAGGATCTCAACTATTTCATGGAAACCGTCATCGCGTTGTTCAAGCCGCAATTCTATGGCAGCGATTACGGCGATCGTGGTCCCCATCCGTTTTTCAGCGATATGGCCGACTGGCAGCAGGTGCGCGACGTGTGCCGGTTCGATGAGGCGTTCCTGTGGGTCGAGGAACAGCTGGAAAAAGGCTTCAACGTGGCCGACGTGACACGCTTGAGCAGGCTCAGCGGCCACCCCGGCGAGCGCTGTTTATTGATGTTGGCGCAAGACGCCGGCGGCATGGAGTTCGAACGGGTCCTGCTCACGCCCGAGTTGCTCACCAATGTGAAGTTCCAGGACGCGTATGCGTTCGATCAGCGCTTGTGCGCGGTGTACATCGCCATTTCCCGCGCCACCGTGCAGCTTTATCTGCCCTATGACGTGGTCGAGTGGATCGACTACCACCAGTATCAGAAGACCCGCGATGTGCATGGCTACTGAGTGATTTATTCTGGCTGATTCACAACTTTCGAAAGCCTCTCTGGACAACCCCCAGGCACCTTGTTAGCTTGCGCCGGTCACTTGTTTCAGAGTACGACAAGGGCGTGGACTTGATATCGAAGCGCAATCGCTTCTTTAACGCACAAGGATGTCCGTCATGAAAAGCCTGCAAGGGTTGCCTCGTCTTATCAGTGCCTCGGTCGGTACGCCCGGTAAAGCCCGCAACTTGCCTGCCGATGTTCAGTGCATCCAGTATCTATTCAACCTGATCATTCCCAAGCTGGGTTTCGCCCTGCCCGAAAACGGCAAATGCGATGGCCAACTGGTGCAGTGCATCAGCCAATACCAGTTCCGTCATCTCAAGTACGCCCACCCCGATGGCGTGATCGACCCTACCGGTCGTACCTTCAACAGCCTGATCGAAGAGGCGTTGAAGGTGCCGGTGACGGCCTTCCCGACGATGCGCATTCCGAGTTTTCTCAACGCCTTTGGCAATAACAATGCCGATGCGGTGCAGGCCACCGTCAATGTCTACCTGAACCAGGTGCGTGCGGTGATCGAGGCCGAACGGCGTAACCGGCAGTTGATGATGCAGTCCACCTGCGATGGCGGCATGACGCTCAGCGACACGGACTTCCAGAACGCCGCCAAGCAATTGGGTAACGGGATCTCGGTGAATGTCATCAAGGCGTTCGCCACGATCGAGTCGGGCGGGAAGGTGGGCTTCGGGCCGGCAAAGTTGCCGATCATCGCCTTCGAGGGCCATCACTTTCGCAAGTACACCAAGCACATTTACGACCAGTCGCACCCGCTGCTGTCGTACGTCTACAAGAAAAAAGCCGGCCCGCAGTGGCAGGCCAACAACAAGGACCAGGTCAAGGCCTGGGAAACCATGGCCACGGCGTTTGCCCTGGACCAGGAAGCGGCGTTGCTGTCGGCCTCGTGGGGCATGTTCCAGATCATGGGGTTCAATTTCGCGTCTTGCGGATTCAAGACCGTGTTCGAGTTCGTGGCGGCCTTGAAGATCAATGCTGGCAATCAGCTCAAGGCCTATCTGAGCCTGTGCGGCAAAAATACCGCGTTGATGACGGCCATGAAAAACAAGGACTTTACCGCCATGGCGCGCAACTATAACGGTGAGGACTACGGCAACTACGACGTGCTGATGAAGCAGGCCTACGACGTACTGGAAGGGAAAAAATAAGATGATGCGTTTACTGGCGATGGGTGTGTTGTCGTTATGCGTCGTGGTGCCCGTGTTTGCAGGGTCTGCCGCGTTGCAGTCGGGCAAGTACGAAGGGCTGATGCTGGCGGTGACGCCGCAGCAGCAGGTGGAGGGGTTCTACTCGGAAGCGATGGGCGAGGGCGTGACGCGGGGGTGCAGCTTCTTTCTGCAAGGTAAGCCCGAAGCGCTGACCACCTGGCGCGAGGCGGCTTATCCCGGCAGCGTAGCGGCAGCGGCCGACGGCGTGACCCTGACCGTGGAGCAAGGTCGCCAGCATCCAGGTTGCATCAACGTGTTGATGCCGGACATCGCGACGGGCCTGGCGTTGAGCCAGACCGCGCGGAAAAAATGGATAGGCCTGGTGACGGTATCGGCGGAGAAGGCTTACCTGTTGAAAACGCCGGGCGCCAAAGCGACAAAGCGGCCCTACATCGTCAAACATGATGTGGTGGGTGTACTGGCGTTCAAGGACGGCTGGGCGCAGGTGGAATTTATCAATGCTGGCGAGCGTTCGTTCACCGGTTGGATCAGTCGGGACCAGTACGCACGGTTGACTGCACCGAAGATCTAAAAAAAGTGGGAGGGGGCTTGCCCCAATGCCAGTCAGTCAAGGCTTTTGTAGGAGCGAGCTTGCTCGCGAAAAACTCACAGGCACCGCGTTCATTCAGGAAGCACACGTTATCGTTGACGTTTTTCGCGAGCAAGCTCGCTCCTACAGAGGGCGGTGTACGCCTAACTGACTGCAAGCCCACTCCCACATTTGGACTTGTCAGCCGAAGGTTTCGCGCAGCAGTCCGGCGAACGCGTCCCGTGCCAGGTGCCGCTGGGTGTCGGTGTGCCAGAACAGCAGGTTGTCCACGGGCGCCAGCGCTTCGAAGCGATAGGACGCCAACGGGTTGGCCTGCTCATAGCGCGCCAGAATGCCCTCGGGCGCCAACGCCACGCCAATCCCCGCGCTGACGCAACCGATGATCGTGCCCCAACTGGCATAGCTGGCAATCGCCGGCTTGAAGTCCTGAGGCTTGAGCCAGTTTTCCAGGGCGGCGCGGTAGGGGCAGCCGGGCGGCCACACCAATAATGTGCGGCCGGCCAGGTCTGCAGCGCCAGTGATGGGCGCGCTCGACGCGCTGGCGATCAATACCAGGCGTTCGCTGTAAACCACGCTGTGTTCCAGCTTCGGGTGTTTGCCACTGGCGGCTACCAGCGCCACATCGAGGCGATGGTGCTGCAGGT
>NZ_CVTX01000072.1:0-1517 GCF_900005715.1 Pseudomonas sp. 34 E 7 | reverse complement strand
CTGCGGGTGCAGGCGTCGGTGCAGGGGCTGGCGCGCTGAACAGGCTGCGGCGGTTACTGCGTGAAATGCTGTGCACTTTCTCGCACAGCATCTGCTTGACCTTCTCGGGGTTGCGCGAGATGTCTTCGAAATTCTTGGGCAGGAAATCCACCGCGCCGGCGTCCAGCGCATCCAGGGTCACCCGGGCGCCTTCGTGGGTCAGCGAGGAGAACATCAACACCGGTGTCGGGCAACGTTGCATGATATGACGCACGGCCGTGATGCCATCCATCATCGGCATTTCGTAGTCCATGGTGATCACGTCCGGCTTCAACGCAATGGCTTGTTCGATCGCCTCTTTGCCGTTGGTGGCCGTGCCGACTACCTGGATCGTTGGATCGGCGGAAAGAATCTCCGAGACGCGGCGGCGGAAGAAACCCGAATCGTCCACCACCAGGACCTTGACTGCCATAAACACTCCGTTAGACGGGGCGGGCACTCGCGCGCCCTGCCCCGCCAGAATCAAATACGCCGTGCGGCGTAACGCTTGAGCATGCTCGGAACATCGAGAATCAGCGCGATGCGACCGTCACCGGTGATGGTGGCACCCGACATGCCCGGGGTGCCCTGCAGCATCTTGCCCAAAGGCTTGATCACCACTTCTTCCTGGCCCACCAGTTGATCGACCACAAAGCCGATGCGCTGGGTGCCCACCGACAGAATCACCACATGGCCCTCGCGCTGCTCTTCATGCTTGGCCGACGCCACCAGCCAGCGCTTGAGGTAGAACAGCGGCAAGGCCTTGTCGCGCACGATCACCACTTCCTGGCCGTCCACCACGTTGGTGCGCGACAGGTCGAGGTGGAAGATCTCGTTGACGTTGACCAGCGGGAAAGCAAACGCCTGGTTGCCCAGCATCACCATCAGGGTCGGCATGATCGCCAGGGTCAACGGCACCTTGATGACGATCTTGGAGCCCTGGCCCTTGGTCGAGTAGATATTGATCGAGCCGTTGAGCTGGCTGATCTTGGTCTTCACCACGTCCATGCCGACGCCACGCCCGGACACGTCGGAAATCTCGGTCTTGGTCGAGAAACCCGGCGCGAAGATCAGGTTGTAGCACTCGGTGTCGGTCAGGCGGTCGGCGGCGTCCTTGTCCATCACACCGCGCTTGACGGCGATATTGCGCAAGATGGTCGGGTCCATGCCTTTGCCGTCATCGGTAATCGACAGCAGGATGTGGTCGCCCTCCTGCTCCGCCGCCAGGATCACCTTGCCGTTGCGTGACTTGCCCGAGGCTTCGCGTTCTTCCGGGGTTTCCACGCCGTGGTCGACGGCGTTGCGCACCAAGTGGACCAGCGGGTCGGCCAGGGCCTCGACAAGGTTTTTGTCGAGGTCGGTTTCTTCGCCCACCAGTTCCAGGGTGATTTCTTTCTTGAGCTGGCGCGCCAGGTCGCGAACCAGGCGCGGGAAGCGGCCGAAGACTTTCTTGATCGGCTGCATCCGCGTTTTCATCACGGCGGTCTGCAGATCGGCGG
>NZ_CVTX01000030.1:0-233 GCF_900005715.1 Pseudomonas sp. 34 E 7 | reverse complement strand
CCAATGCCAGTCAAGGCTTTTTGTAGGAGCGAGCTTGCTCGCGAAAAACTCACAGGCACCGCGTTTATTCAGGAAGCACGCGTTATCGTTGACGTTTTTCGCGAGCAAGCTCGCTCCTACACAACGCAGCCGCGCCCACCCGTAACCACGATGCGAAGCGAGCCGCTCTTGATCTGCTTTTGATCTTAGGCGCCCCGTTAAACCACGCTGGCCGAACGCAGGCTTGAATCCGT
>NZ_CVTX01000029.1:0-18126 GCF_900005715.1 Pseudomonas sp. 34 E 7 | reverse complement strand
GGGCGCCAGGCCTCCCTCGAACGCCCGAGTGGCGAAGTGGTGGTGTGGCTGCTGGTCGACCGCCAGGGCCGCGTGCTGGATTCCGGCCTGCAAACCCAGGCCCCGAGCATGTTGCTCAACCGGGCCGCCACCAACAGTTTGCGTCGCATCAAGCAAGTCAAGCCGTTCCCCGAGCAGGCGTTCGGGGGCCGCAATGAGCAGCGCTTCACCGCCACCTTCAACTACAGCGTGCAATAAGCACGCGCCACCAGGACGACAGTGATGAAGTTCACCCGCATTCACTTGGCACTCGTTGCCGCGACCAGCATGACCCAGACAATGGTCATGGCCGACCCCGGCGACAGTGACGTCGGCACCATTGGGGTCCAAGGCAAAGCCAGCGCCGGGGGCGGTTACATGGTGCCCGAGGAAAGCATCAAGGGCCGCTCCACCGTGACCAAGGAGGCGCTGGACAAACAGACGGCGACGGGCAACGCCATCGACAAGCTCAAGTACACGCCGGGCCTGAACATTTCCAGCGAGGACAACACCGGCCTGTCGGGCTTTCGCTTCACCATGCGCGGCATGAACTCCGACCAGGTGGGCATGTCGGTGGACGGCATGCCGATCAACGATTCGGGCAACTATGCGCTGTATTCCAACCTGCTGGGCGACCCGGAAAACCTCGACCAGATCTTCGTCACCCAGGGCGCCTCGGAGTCCGACGGCCCGCACATCGGTTCCAGTGGCGGCAACATCGGCATCGTGACGATTCGCCCGACCAAAGAGACCGGCGCCTTCGTCAAACAGATCGTCGGCAGCAACGCCACGCGCAAGACCTTCGCCCGCCTCAACACCGGCGAAGTCAACGGCCTGAGCAACTGGCTGTCGGCGTCCCATACCGAGGGTGATATGTGGCGTGGTTCGGGCGCCGTGCGCGCGGACAAGGTGGAATGGAACAGCTTCTTCGACGCCGGCAACGGCAACACCGCCAACCTGATCCTCAAGTACCACGAGCAGGACAACAACAGCTACAGCCAGTTGACCAAGGCGCAGTTCCAGCAAAACGGCCGCAAATACGACCCCTACCCGGCCACACCAACGGTGGGCGGCAACGGCAAGTACAACAGCTACTATGCCCTGGCGCAGAACCCGTTCCAGACCTTCACCGCCGTGCTCAACACCCAGTTCAAACTGGCCGACAACCTGGCCCTGTCGGTGATCCCGTATTACTTCTGGGGCAATGGCAGCGGCGTCGGCTCATCGAGTTATGCGCTCAACCGTGGTTCGAACCAGGGCGGCGTATTCGACCTTGGCAATCTGCCAACCGCCGCCCAGTACAACGCCGACGGCACGCCGAACAGCGGCGTGTACTACCGCCCTTCGCGCACCCAGACCTGGCGTCCGGGCATCACCACCAAACTGACCTGGGACCTGGGCGACCACAGCCTGCAATTGGGTTACTGGTACGAGCGCGCACGCCAGAGCCAGACCCAGCCGTTCATCCCGCTCAAGAGCAATGGCAAGCCGGTCGACACCTGGCCGGATTCCAACAGCGCCGTCGTCGACGCCAACGGCAACCAGGTCCAGGGGCGCGACCGCTTCACCGTGACCCCGGCGCAAAAAGTCTGGGCCCAGGACACCTGGTACATCAACCCGGACTGGACCTTCATCGCCGGCCTGGCCTACATGAACGTCGAGCGTGACGGCACCAACCACGGCAGTCTCAACGAACAACCGGAAAAACGTAACCAGACCTACAACAAACTGCTGCCCAACGCCGGCCTGAAATACCAGTTGGACGAGCGCGACCAGTTGTTCTACAGCTTGTCACGCAACATGCGCGTACCGCAGAACTATGCGCTCTATGACAAAGGCGCCGGCTCCATCGACCTAGAGCCGGAAACCAGTTGGAACCACGAACTGGGCTGGCGCTACAGCGGCGACGACATGACCCTGGCCGCAACCCTGTTCTACATGGACTTCAAGAATCGCCAGGTTTCGTCCAAAGACATCAATGGCGACTCCGCCGATATCAACGTAGGCGCCGTCACCAACAAAGGCCTGGAACTGGAATGGAGCGGCCTGCTGCCCCACCATTTCAACTACTACACCTCCTACACCTACACCAAGGCCGAGCAGCAGGACGACATGACCGTCTACAACGCAGGCCGGGCCATCCTGTTGCCCACCAGCGGCAAACAGTTCGCCAACGTGCCGAAGAACATGCTGGCGGCCAACATCGGTTACGACGACGGGCGCTTCTACGGCACCTTCGGCGGCAAATACACCAGCAAGCTCTACGGCGACCTGACCAACGACGAAGCCATTTCCGCGCGCACCGTGTTCAACCTTGGCGCGGGTATCTACCTGCCGGTCGACAAAAAGGTCGTGAAGGACGCCACCCTGCGCCTGAACGTCGACAACCTGTTCGACAAAAAATACCTGGACGGCGTGTACACCACCAAGACCAACGCCGCCAGCTACAGCGGTTTTCGCGATGGCGACCCGGCGTACATCGTCGGCCTGGACCGCACCGTCACGGTTTCGCTGGAAGCGAATTTCTAAGACTGACCCAAGAGGAACGCAAGCATGGATATGAACCTGCTTCACGACATCACCTTCTATGTGATGTATGCCGCGATGGCCATCGCGATTTTCATCGCCATCGAGCGCGGCATCTACTTCGCTTATGTGCGCCGCCAGGCTCGCGCCTTGATCGACGCCCTGGGCGCCACCGTGCACAGCGAACGCGACCTGCCCGAACCGCTGACCCGTCGCGACAGCCTGCCGCTGAACATGATCCTGCCGGTATTGGCCCAGAAGGCGTCCCACGGATCGCGCAAGGACCTCGACGACGAAATCGACACCCAGTACCTCAAGACCCGCGCGCCGCTGGCCCGCAGCCTGTGGATCATCGAGACCATCACCACGGCGGCCCCGCTGCTCGGCCTGCTGGGCACCATCCTGGGCATCATCGACACCTTCAAGGCCCTCGCCACCGCAGGCGTATCGGACCCAGGGCAGATTTCCGGTGGTATCGGCACAGCCTTGTTCGCCACCGGGCTGGGGATCGCCATCGCGCTGTTCTGCGTGGTGTTCCATAACTTTTTCCAGGACAGCCTGGAGCGCATCAATGACCAGTTGAAGATCCTGCTGATCCGCGCCTCCAGCGGGGCCCGCGCCCACGAAGAAGTGCCGCACCGCGTGCCCACGCCACTGCACAGCCGCACGGCCTGACCTGCACGGCGGGCGCGTCATGGCCCGCCTGTTCTTTTTGCGCAATGAGACGCTTATGTCCCTTTCGATGAAGTTGCGTGTCGCAGGCCTCGCCGGTTTGCTCCTCAGTCCGCTGGCCCTGGCGGACTTTTCAATTGCAGGGTTTGAACTGGTGCACACCGTGCCGGTGGACACCACACTGGGCACTGCCGATCTGCGCCAGCCGGGCCCGGTGTGGATCGAGCTGTTCGACGGCGCAAAAAACCGCATCGATATCGGCCAGTTCTACGCAGCCGACCATCCCGGCTCGGTGATGGACAAGGTCATCGAACACCTGGAAGCCGCCGGTAAACGCGGGGTGAAAATTCGTTTTCTGCTCGAAGAAAAAGGCATCAAGTTATCGGATACGGCCACCCTGGAACGCTTGCGCGCCATTCCCAACCTGACCTTGCGCGTGCTGCCCTTCGGGCAATTGAGCGGCGGGATCATCCACGCCAAATACATGGTGGTGGACGCCAGTCAGGCGTTTATCGGCAGCCAGAATTTCGACTGGCGCTCCCTGGAACATATCCACGAAACCGGGCTGCGTATCAGCGACGCAAGCGTGGTCGGCCAGGTCCAGGCGATCTTCGACCAGGACTGGCGAGCCCAACAGGCCCTCAGCGACAACCAACCGGTGCCACTGCCCACCGTCGGTCAGGCGCCTGCGCGTACCGGCAACTATCTGGTGGCCAGCCCGCAACGCTACAACCCGCCCGGCGTGGGCGATTCACAGCAGGAACTGCCGCGCCTGCTGGGCGAAGCGAAGAAAGAGGTGCGCGTGCAGTTGCTTGACTATGCGCCGCTGTCCTACGGACCGGATCGGACCCGCCCTTACTATGCAGTGATCGATAACGCCGTGCGCGCCGCCGCTGCGCGTGGAGTGTCGATCAAGTTGATGGTGTCCAACTGGAACACCGACCCGCTGGAGCTGCCGTACCTCAAGAGCCTGGCGGTGCTGCCCAACGTGCAGATCAAGATCGTCACGCTGCCCGAGGCCAGGCAAGGCTTCATTCCCTATGCACGGGTGATCCACAGCAAGACGATGGAGATCGACGGGCAAGTGGCGTGGGTCGGCACCAGCAACTGGTTGGGCGGTTACCTGGATAATTCGCGCAATCTGGAGGTGGTGATGCGCAGTGAGGCGATGGCCAGACGCGTAGGGCAATTGCATGAGCAATTGTGGGACGGGCCCTACGCCAGAGCCTTGAACGTGACTGATGAGTACCCCGCCCCTCACCCTGGCCAGCATTGACCTCGAGCACCTGAGTAATGCTAGTGTGTGGAAATGTTTCTGACTTATCCGTCAGAAACACCCTACTCACTGCCTGCAAGGGAATGCCTCCAACCATGCACTTTCCACTGAAAAAACTCGTGACTGCCACGCTGTTCGCCGCCAGCCTTGCGGCGGTTACCATGCCTGCCCTCGCCAACATCACTGCCGAACAAAACACCGCGATTCTGAAAAGTTTCGCAGACACATCCGTCAGCGACTTCCGCAGTTTCCTCGGCACCCTGGCCAAGGGCGACCTGGGCAAGTCCAGTGATATCGCCCCGGCCATCAGCGCCTTTCTCAATGACAAAACCCTGAGTACCGAGCAGCAGAACGAGATCAATCGCCTGCTTGGCATTTACACACGGGTCAAGTACGGCAAGGCGGCGCTGGAAACCTTGCGCGAACTGGTGGAAATTCCGACGTTCAACGTAGACGGCCTGCCGCAGTACAAAAACCCGGAATTCCTCAAGATCGCCGACAGGATCCAGGCCCTGGCCAAGTCCTTCAACCTGAACTTCCGTAACGTCGATAACCGCGTGTATGAAATTTCCCTGGAAGGCAGCGGTGACGAAGTGGTGGGCGTGCATGCCCACGCCGATGTGGTCCCGGTGACGCCGGAAAACTGGGTGCTGAAGGATGGCACCAGGCTGGACCCGTTCAAAGTCACGCTGATTGGCGACCGCATGTATGGTCGCGGCACCGAGGATGACAAGAACGCCATCGTCGTGGCGATGTACGCCATGAAGGTGATCAAGGAAGAAAAGCTGCCGCTGGCGCGCACGTTCAAGCTGCTGGTGGACACCACCGAAGAAACCTCCGGTGACGCCATTCCCTACTATTTCGAACGCAATCCCGTACCGAACTACAACCTGGCGCTCGATGGCGGTTACCCGGTAGTGATCGCCGAAAAAGGCTCGGGCACCGTCATGGCCACTTTCCCGGTGCGCAAGGGTGAAGGCACCGGCGCGGAAATTATCGCAATGACCGGCGGCAAGGCCACCAACCAGATTCCATCGGTCTCGGTCGCCACGCTGGTCAGCGATAACCCGGCTGAACTGGCGGCCAGCCTGCAGCAGGCCGGTAATGACTATGCCAGGCGCAATGGCGGCAATTTCCAGGTGAGCGCCCAGGTTGACGGTAAGAACGTCAAACTGACCGTCACCGGCGTGTCAGCCCATTCTTCGGAACCCGAATCCGGGGTCAACCCGGTGGCACGTATGCTGGAATTGATCCACAGCGTCGATGGCAAGATCGCCCTCAAGCACAACCACATCACGGATGCTGCGGGGTACGCGGCGGACAACTGGGGCCTGGATTACCTGGGTGGCAAATTGGGCGTGGGCTATGCCGATGACTTCATGGGGCCGCTGACCACCTCGCCGACCTTTGTCGGCCTGGATGACAAAGCCTTCAGGCTGGCAGTCAACCTGCGTGCGCCAAAGGGTAAAGCCCCGGAGGCACTCAAGGCACAGATCGAGCAGAAACTGAACGCCTGGAACACGCAAGCCAAGGTCAACGTCAACTTCACCTATTCGCTGGACAAGCCGATGTACCGCAACCCCGAAGGCGAGTGGGTAAAAGCCCTGCTGGCGGTGGCCACGGAAAACCTGGGCATGCAGCACAAGTTCGGCACATCCGCCGGCGCCACGTCCGTGCACGACCTGCCCAACGGCGTGCAATTCGGCCTGGCCCGCCCGGAAGAGAAGTACACCGGCCACACCGACGGTGAGTTCAAGACTGTCGAGCAGTTCCTGCTGGACCTGCAGATTGTGACCGAAATGATGGGACGTGTCGGCCAGTTGCCCAAGCTCTGATCCATTCTCGAGCCCGCCGCAACGGCGGGCTCTTCACGCCTGCAACATCAACATATCCTCAAAGAACCCACCGACCGGTTCAGTGGGATGGCACAGCTGGATCTCCAGCACCCAAGCCATTTCACTCGGCGGGATGTCCAGCTCCGCCAACTGTTTGCTCTCGAACAACGCATGGGGAAAGTCCGCCAGGCGATGCCCCGCCAGATTGCGTGCCAGCCGCCAGCCCTTGGCCACGGCGCTCTGTTCGGCGAAGTCGTAGAGTTCGCGTCCGGTCAGACCGCGCAGCCAGGCCTGGCGGGTTTCATCGAATACCTGGTGCAGTGCGGTGGTGCAGGCCAGGTGCAGGGGCGAGTCGCCGAAGACAAACGTGTCGCCATAGTCGCCTTCGTAGCCGTCCCACACCGGGCCAAGGTCGACCACCACGATATCGCTGGCGCGCAGCCTGCGCTGGCGATCGATACCCTCACGGGGCGGGCGCACCGTGTCGGCGCCAAACCGGATGTAGGTGGGGTGCCAAGTGTGCGACGCGCCCATGGCCTGCAATTGCCCGGCGGCCATTTCCAGCGCCTGGCCGGTGGTCATGCCGACTTTCAAGCGGCTGACGATAGCTGCCAGGGCGCGTATGGATTTCTCACGCGCCGCCAGCATGCCGTCCAGGGAATAACGCGGGCCGACTTTTTCCCAGATCGGGTCGAACGCCGGCGGTGCCGTTTCCGCGCTTGACCGACCACTGGCGACAAACGCCTCCGCGACAAACCGATGGCTCGGCAGACCCGCCTCCAGGCACTGGGTTCGCACCTGGCTGAGCATGGCGCCGTTCCCGCAGGCATAGACCTGGGCCACCTCCCAGCGATGCCCATGACTCAATGCAACCTCCTGCACCCTGCCCTCCGATGAGCGCACGGGATGCCAGCGAAACCGTGGATGTTCGAGCACTGCTTGATTCAGGAAGGCGCTGTCATAAAAATCCGCCGAGTGCGCCCCGCCCCAATACAACGTCACTTCGAGATCATGTTTAAGCGCGCTCAGCAGGATCGGCTTGATGCCGGCGTAACCGGTGCCCGTGGCGAACAGCACCACGGCCTCGGCGGCATCGTCCTGCCAGGTACAGGCACCGAACGGACCTTCCAGTTGCAGACGGTTTCCCACGGCCAGGCCATCCAGGATGCCTTCGGAAAAGTACCCGCCGCTTACCCGACGAATCTGCAAAACCAAGCGCCCACCGTCCTCGGCAGGCAGGTTGGCAATCGAGAAACTGCGCGTATCGCCGTGTTCCAGGCAGAGCTTGAGGTACTGCCCTGCCCGCACTGCCACAGGTGCGTCGGGCAACAACACCAACTCGATAACATCAGGGCCGATTGCCTGCTTGCTGAGTACGCGTGCGCCAAAAACCAGCGCGGGCGCATCCAATGACCAACCGGGAATTTCCAGGCGCATGTCGGTGCAGGCACGGCTCTGGCACAACAGCATTTCATTGGCGGCCAGCGGGCAACAAGGCGCGGGCGCGTCCGGGGCCAGGCGCTTGGCCTGGTACTCGCCTTGGGTGACCACCACCTTGCACGAACCGCACGCACCACGGCGGCAGGAGAACGGCACGGCCAGGCCGCTGGCAAGCATGGCGTCAAGCAACAGCTCGTCGCCGGCCTCAAAGGTTTTGCCCGAGGGGGACAGTTCGATGACATGCCGCATAGCTGAGGACCCGAGAATGAGTGAAGCCTGATTGTTACGCTAGACTAGGCCCATTAGAACCTCCAGTTTTGGATACTTCAGATGGTCCAGATGCGTAAATGGCGCCCCTTACTCAAGCTCGACGCCGACTCGCCACACGCCTCCTACCGCAAAATAGCCGAGGGCCTGGTGACCGCAATTGTCGAGGGGCGCCTGCCGCCCGGCACCTTGCTGCCAGGGACGCGGGAAATGGCGCAGTTGCTCGACGTCAACCGCAAGACGGTCATCCTGGCCTACGAAGAAGCCTTGACCAAAGGCTGGCTGATCAGCGAGCCGCGTCGCGGCACCTTCGTCAATGCCCAACTGACGCCCAAGCAACTGCCCGGTCATGCCCTGCAGTCCTTCGCGCCGCCCATTCTGGCGCAGCCGGTGGTGCCGTATTTCGCCCACAACGCGCAGGTCACCGCGCTGCAGCATCGGCATGACGCGCTGTTTTTCGACAACGGCACCAGCGACCACCGCCTGCTGCCGCAAGCGGTGCTGCATCGTTACTACCGCAACGCCCTGCGCAACAGCTTTGCCTCCAACACCGTACGCTACGGCAGCGAAGGCACCGGCCATCACTTGCGCCGCGCCCTCGCCGAGATGCTGCGCAGCAATCGCGGGCTGGCCGTCAACGCCGACAATATCTGCCTGACCCAGGGCACGCAGATGTCGCTGTACCTGAGTGCCAGTTTGCTGATCAAACCGGGCGACGTGGTACTGGTGGAGCGCTTGAGTTACCCGCCGGCGTGGGAAATTTTTCGTCAGTTGGGCGCGCACCTGGTCACGGTGGACATGGACGAAGAAGGTTGCCGTACCGACCAGATCGACCGTTTATGCCGGCAGCACAACGTGCGCATGATCTACGTCACGCCGCATCATCAGTTCCCTACCACCGTCAGCCTGCACGCCGCGCGGCGCCAACAGCTGTTGACCCTCGCTGCGTTGCACGACTTCTGCATCATCGAGGAAGACTACGACCACGAATTCCACTTTAACGGTCGCCCCTACCTGCCGCTTGCCAGTGACCGTTCCCAGCGCCACGTGATCTATATCGGCTCGCTATCCAAGGCCTTGGGCTCGACGTTTCGCTGCAGCTATATCGTGGCGCCCGCCGAGGTGGTTGAAGCCCTGCACCGCAATGCGGCGCTGATGCTGGGGGATGCCGACGCCGTTGCTCAGAAAATGCTGGCCGACCTGATCAATGAGGGTGAACTGAAAAAGCACCTGCGCCGCGTGTCGAAAGAATATCGAGGGCGTCGGGAGACGTTGCAAACCTGTCTGCACGAGTCGCTGGGTGATCGTATCCAGGTGCGCGAACCGGAGGGCGGCCTGGCGTTGTGGGTGCGTTTCGAGGATGAGATCGACGTGGATCGAATGGTAAAAACAGCCCTGGGCCACGGACTGGTGGTGCGCAGCGGCCGGCAGTTCTCGCCGACGGGCCAGCCGGAGAATGCGCTGCGCTTGGGCTTTGCGTCGCTCAATCAGGCAGAAATCCGTCAGGCTACGTTGCGGCTGGCTCAAGCGGTGAATGCTCTTTAACACCATTGAACGTTCCCACGCTCTGCGTGGGAATGCCGCCCTGGACGCTCCGCGTCCTGCTTTCAGCGCAAAATACGGCAGGTGCGCAAGGTGACGCGGAGCGTCACGGGATGCATGCCCACGCAGAGCGTGGGAACGATCAATACGATCAGCGCTGTTATATAAATCGCAGACAAAAAAAAGCCACTCGCTTGAGTGGCTTTTTCTTTGAATTGGAGCGGGAAACGAGACTCGAACTCGCGACCCCGACCTTGGCAAGGTCGTGCTCTACCAACTGAGCTATTCCCGCAAATGGCGTCCCCTAGGGGACTCGAACCCCTGTTACCGCCGTGAAAGGGCGGTGTCCTAGGCCACTAGACGAAGGGGACACGCTACTGAAACACATGGTGTGTATTCCAGTGCCCAGAGGCCTCATCCGAAGATGGGGTCCTGGTTTCACTCAATGCCGCCCGAAGGCCACACTGCTTGTAAATTGGAGCGGGAAACGAGACTCGAACTCGCGACCCCGACCTTGGCAAGGTCGTGCTCTACCAACTGAGCTATTCCCGCATATGGCGTCCCCTAGGGGACTCGAACCCCTGTTACCGCCGTGAAAGGGCGGTGTCCTAGGCCACTAGACGAAGGGGACACACGTACAACATTCACTCCCTACCGCGTTTCGCTGTGTGCTTTACGCTGTAAGTGGCGCGCATTCTATGGATGGATTCATAGGTCGTCAACCCCCAAGGATAAATTTATTTAAATCAATGACTTCGCCCCGGTTTACCGGCCCGCCCGGGCATTCTGGCCGCCCAAGCCCTGGCGCCTATATTCTGGCGCTCGACAAGGCGCTATAGTTGGTCCAGGCAAATGATGGCAATGTGCAGTCACGCCAGGAACACTTACCTATATAGAAGAAACAACCTGGGCAACTGGTCGAACAGTCCTATCCGCCGGATAGCTCAGTCACTACACTCCACAGCAAACCCCATAAAGAGGTCACACCGGTGACACCACTCATGATCACCCTGCTGGTTATAGCCGGGATCGCAATACTGATCGCCATTGGCTACATGAACCATGTGGTGGAAAACAATAAGCTGGAAAAGCAGCGTACCGAAATCGAGCTCAATGATCGGCTGCGTCGCTGTGGTGAAATCACCGAGACCTTTCCTGGCCAATTGATGACCCCGGCGCTCAAGCTGTTGCTGACCCGCCTGGAACTCAACGTCAACCAGCGCCTGCTGAACCTCAACAAATCCAGCGGCCCGCTCAAGGCACGGATCGCCGAGCTCAACGCACTGATCGCTCAGGGCGAATCGATTCCGGTGGCCAATCCGCCCGCGCCGATCCAGACCGAAGCCAAAGCCAAGGATGTGCGCTTTTTGCTCGAAGCGTTGCACGGCCAAGTCACCCGCGCGGCCCAGGACGGTTTCCTGCCGGCCAACGAAGCGAAGCACTGGATCAAGGAAGTCCGCCATATCCTGGTGCTGCTGCACATCGAGTTCTTCAACAACCTCGGCCAGCATGCCCTGCAGCAAGGGCAACCGGGCCAGGCGCGCCTGGCGTTCGAGCGCGGCGTGCAGTACCTGCGCAAACAACCGGAACCGGTGCTGTACAGCGCACAGCTGAGAACGCTGGAGTCGCAACTGGCCCGCGCCAACTCCACGGTGTTGACCAACAGCCAGCCAGTCGAAGACGAAGTCAACGAACTGACCGAAGGCCTGAAAGTCGTCGACGCCGATGCCGAGTGGAAAAAGAAAGCCATCTACGACTGATAGGCTTCTGGCTATGTGGCGACATCCGGTCGCCACGTGCCATCAAAATGCACCTATCCCCCCGCCCCCGACTAGGGTAAAAAAGTGCCCCTCACTCCGTGAAGTTAGAGGCCTGCTATGCCTGTCGCCGTGATTGATGGACAACCGCTGCACTATATCGACCAGGGCACCGGCCCGGTCGTCCTGTTGGGTTCGAGCTACCTGTGGGACCGCAACATGTGGCCATCGCAGATCGACGCACTGTCGCAGCAATACCGTGTAATCGTCCCTGAACTGTGGGGTCATGGCGAGTCGGGCACGCTGCCCGCAGACACCCGCTCCCTTGACGACCTGGCACATCAGCACCTGGCGCTGCTGGACCACCTGAACATCGCGCAGGTCAACCTGGTCGGTCTGTCGGTCGGCGGCATGTGGGGCGCCCGCCTCGCCTTGCTGGCACCTGAGCGCATCAACAGCCTGGTGCTGATGGACACCTATCTCGGCGCCGAGCCGCACGCCACGCGTGAGTATTACTTCTCGCTGTTCAAGATGATTGAAGACGCCGGCGCCATTCCTGAACCGTTGCTGGACGTGATCGCGCCAATCTTCTTCCGGCCGCAAATCGACCGCGAATCAGCGCTGTATCAGGACTTTCGCCAGTCACTGCAGGATTTTTCCCGGGAAGGCCTGCTGGACAGCGTGGTGCCCCTGGGTCGCTTGATCTTCAGTCGCGAAGACATCCTCGATCAGCTGCCTCGCCTGGACTGCGACACCACCCTGGTCATGTGCGGCGAACAGGACAAGCCCCGCCCACCCGCAGAAGCCGAGGAAATGGCCAATCTGATCGGCTGTGCCCTGACCTTGATTCCCGACGCCGGGCATATCTCCAGCCGGGAGAATCCGGAGTTCGTCAATGAAGCGCTACTGACGTTCCTCGCAAACAACGCCTGATCCCGTTCGCCACTGGTCGCGGCGCTCCGGCTGCGATCAGAGGCGGAAGTGCCCCACCATGCCCTTGAGTTCTGCGCCCAACTGCGCCAGCTGGATGCTCGACGCGGCGTTGCCTTGCATGCTCAACGCCGATTGATCGGCACTCGCGCGGATGCTGGTGACGCTGCGGTTGATCTCTTCGGCCACCGAGCTCTGCTCCTCGGCCGCAGCGGCAATCTGCTGGTTCATCTGCTGGATCAATGACACCGCTGCGGCAATGCTGCCCAGGGCGCTTTCGGTTTCCAACGCATCACTGACGGCCAGTTTAACCAGCTCGCCACTGTGCTGAATCTGCTGCACCGACGACTGCGCCGCGCTGCGCAAGGTGCTGACCAGGCGTTCGATTTCCTCGGTCGATTGCTGGGTACGCTTGGCCAGCGCGCGCACCTCGTCGGCGACCACCGCAAAGCCGCGCCCTTGCTCGCCTGCGCGGGCCGCTTCAATCGCAGCGTTCAGGGCGAGCAGGTTGGTTTGCTCGGCGACGCTCTTGATCACACTCAACACCGCACCGATGTTCTGGATCTCCGCGCTGAGGCTCTCGATGCTGGCACTGGCACTGTTGCTGGAGGTGGCCAGCAGTTCGATGCGCTGCAAGCTCGAGCGCACCACCTGCTGGCCACTGTCGACCTTGTCATCCGCCGTCTGCGCAGCTTGCGCGGCCTCTTCGGCGTTACGCGCCACGTCATGCACCGTGGCGGTCATCTGGTTCATCGCCGTGGCCACCTGCTCGGTTTCCTCCTTCTGGCTGCTGACCTCGATGTTGGTCTGCTCGGTCACGCTGGACAACGCATGCGCCGAGCTGGCCAGTTGCTCGATTCCTGCCTGCAACCCGCTGACCATATGGCTCAAGCCGTTGCCCATCTGCTGCATCGCCTGCATCAGCTGGCCGATTTCATCGCGGCGATTGACCTCCATGCGCCCAGTCAGGTCACCGGAGGCAATCTGCTGGGCCACGGCGATTACCCTGCGCAGCGGCGCCACGATCATGCGGGTAATCCCCCATGCAGCCAACAGCCCCACCAGCAACGCCAGGGCGGATGACCCGATGATGAGCAGCGCGCTGCTGGCCAGTTGCGCCTGCATCGACTGGTCTTCGGCGTCGTAGGCCTGGTTGACCCGGCTGACCACCTGATCGGCGCGATCATGCAATTGTTTGTAAACCACTTTTTCCTGCGCCAGCAGGCCGGTGTATTCGCCAAGCTTTTCGCTGAACGAGGCGATATGCCCGGACACTTCATTCAGCACGGTCTGGTAACCGGAGTCCTTGACCGAGGTTTTCAGTTGCTCGGCCTGGGCCAGCGCCTGGTCAGCCTGTTCGATCCTGCCCTGCTCCGCCTCGTCCGCGTCGGCCTTGCGGCTCTGATCCAGGCGCAGCCGCGCTTCGTTCATCGCCTGCAACATCAACCGCGACACCTGGCTCACCTGCCCCGCCTGCTCGATAAACTCGGCGCCGTCCTTGCCCTGGCTCTCTTTCAGGGCATAGGCGCCGTCGTCCGCCAGGCCGGCCTGCAACACATCGAGATTATTGGCCACGCTGGACACCGACCAACTGGCCATTTCCAGGGCCAAGTCCTTGGTCTGGGTCAGTTCGACAAATTCGTCGAACGCCTTGCGGTAGGCGACCAGGGCTTGCTCCACCTCGGTCATGACCGGCACGTTGGCGGCGGACTGGCCCTTGAGGCTGACCGCCAGCGCAGTCAGCGCGTCGACACGTTCATGCAGGGCATCCACCGCCTTGGGGTCGGCGTGCAAGGCGTAATCCTGTTCGATCAGGCGCACCTTGAGCAGGTCGCTGTTGAGCGAAGACATCCGCTTGAGGCCCTCGAAGCGCTGACCCACGGTTTGCAGGGACCCTACGCCGATGGCCGCGACCAGTGCCGTCAGCAGCAGCACCAGGGTGAACCCCAAGCCCAGTTTTTTCGCCATACCGAGGTTGGCAAAACGTCGTTGCGCGCCCGAAATCATTGCACTTGAGTCCTCTCGCAATGGCAGATGCCATAAACCCGCCTGACCAGCAGCGAGATTGGCAACCACGGGGCACTGAGCACAAGTCATTGGCGCCACAATAATGGCAAAAAGCTACACGCCCGTCGTTTTCAGAATGGTCGAGGTCGATCTGGCGGGCCCCAGGGCACGGAACAGCGCCAATGCTCGCTGATCCGCCGCATAGGCCACGTTGATGCGCAGCCACTCGCTGCATTCACCCTTCGGGTTGAACAACGTTCCCGGTGCCAACAACACACCCAGCCTGCGGGCACACGCCTGCACACGCGAAGGGCTTTGGGCACCAGGTCGCGCCCACAGGAACATGCCGCCGGCGGGTACCGCAAACACTTGCCATTCTTCATCCTCCAGCACCTGCAGGGTGGCGGCCATTTGCGTATTCAGACGCTTGCGCAGGCGCTGCACCCACTTGCGGTAGGTACCGTTGGCCAGCAAGGTCGCCACCATGGCCTCGGCAAACCGCGAAGTGCCAATGCCCGTCAGGGTCTTGAGATGAGCCAGTTGCGCGATGATCGCCGCACCGGCGCTCAGGTAGCCCACGCGCAGGGCACTGCTCAGCGTCTTGGAAAAACTGGAGACATAGATGACACGATCTTCATGGGGCAACGCCGACAACCGCGTGCAGCTGGCATGTTGCAGGTCGCCGTAGACGTCTTCCTCGATGATCAGGAAATCCCGGCTACGGGCCAGCGCCAGCAAACGTTCGGCCACCGCGTGGCACAGGCTGGTGCCGGTAGGGTTGTGATAGAGGCTGTTGATGAACAGGCACTTGGGGCGATGGCATTGCAGGTGTGCCTCCAGCACTTCGATGTCCGGGCCGTTGCGCGTGCGCGGCACTTCGAGCAAGGTGACCCCGTGAAACGCCAGTTGCCGATAGAGGTTGCCGTAGCCCGGGGTCTCGACCACCACCGTATCGCCCGCTTTGAGCAGCGTGCGTATCAGCAGGTCCAGGGCATGGCTGGCGCCGTGGGTCGTCAGGATGCACTCCAGGCTGCTGGGCACGTGGATCCGGGTCAGGCGCTTGAGCAATTGTTCACGCAGGGCCGGCAACCCAAGGGGCGTGCTGTAGTTGAACAGCCCGGCGGTGTCGGTACGGCTGACTTCGCGGATTGCGTAGTTGATGTCATCGCTCTCGCGCCAGGCGTCCGGTAGCCAGCCGCAGCCGAGCTTAAGCTCGCCCAAAGGGCCATCGGTAAAGCTGCCCCAACCCAGTTCGGCGCCTTCGTGCCAGGGCTTTTCCTGAACGACCGCGGGCTGCGCCACCACGAACCCGGCACCGTTTTTCGAGGCCAGCAGCCCTTGGGCCGCCATCCGCTCGAAGGCTTCGATCACGCTGGACTGGCTCAGCAGGTTGTCGAAGGCCAATTGCCGGACGGACGGTAAGCGTGTGCCGGGGCTCACCCCATTGTTGCGAATCCATCCCGCGACTGCGCTGATGATTTGCTGCACCACCGGTACTGGGGCTTGTCGATCAATCCCTAAATCCATGAGCCACTCACTTCAACTGTTTGTTATTCAACCCAAACAGTTAAGCACAGAAGCTCAAGAAAGCTCGTCCTAGATAGTTATTAAATCATTGATTTTATTAGATTTTTTACCTAATGATACACATTCAATCACGGCTTTTTGCCAGCTATGGAAACACCCCACGCCACCCCAGCACTTTTCGAACAGGTTGCAGTGTGAAGTCCTAAATCGCCGTGGCACCGCCGTCCACCGCCAGGGCCTGGCCGGTGGTGAAGGCCGCACCATCACTGCACAGATACAACACGGCGCTGGCGATTTCCTCGACCTTGCCAATGCGCCCGACCGGGTGCATCGCCGCCGCAAAGTCGGCCTTGCGCGGGTCGGCTTCGTAGGCGCGTCGGAACATGTCGGTGTCGATCACCGCCGGGCACACGGCATTGACGCGGATTTTCTTTTTCGCGTACTCAATGGCTGCCGACTTCGTCAGGCCGATCACCGCATGCTTGGACGCCGCATAGATGCTCATCTTCGGCGCCGCCCCCAAACCCGCTACCGACGCCGTGTTGACGATGGCTCCCCCGCCCTGAGCCAGCAACAGCGGCAGTTGATGTTTCATGCACAGCCACACGCCTTTGACGTTGACCCCCATGATGGCATCGAACTCATCCAGCGTACCGTCGGCCAACTTGCCCTTCTCGATCTCGATCCCGGCATTGTTGAAGGCATAGTCCAGGCGGCCATAGGCGGCAACGGTCTGCGCCATCAATTGCTGCACATCCGCTTCCAGGGTGACGTTGCAGCGCACAAACAACGCCTGGCCACCGGCTTGCTGAATCAGCGCCACAGTGCCCTCGCCGCCCGCCACATCAAGGTCGGCCACCACCACTTTCAAGCCTTCGGCGGCAAACGCCAGCGCGCTGGCGCGCCCAATACCGGCGGCAGCGCCGGTCACCAGGGCGACCTGGCCGGAAAATGTCATGCTCATGGGGAATGTCCTGTGGGATTGATAACCGTGGGTCGAGTCTAGCCAACGACGGCAGCGTCGCGTCAGCACCATCAGAAGCCCGGTGGGTGCTGCATGAGTTCTGGTGATAAGGCCATGGGCACGAGTATCAACCCTGTCTATCGGCAAGCATTCGCGTGGCTCGAACAACCTTGCTCGCGGGCCGTTCCTTGTCTATGACTGGTACTTCATTTCTAAAGAGTTGCCGCCATGACTGCCCAGACCAACCGCCAGTTCCTGCTTGCCAAACGCCCGGTCGGAGCGGCCACGCGGGACACCTTCACCTATCAGGAAGTCCCGGTGGGCACACCCCGGGACGGGCAGATACTGGTGCACAACGAGTACCTGTCCCTCGACCCCGCCATGCGCGGCTGGATGAATGAGGGCAAGTCCTACATCGCGCCGGTGGGCCTTGGCGACGTCATGCGCGCCTTGGGCGTGGGCAAGGTGATTGCCTCCAACCACCCGGACTTTGCGGTCGGCGACTACGTCAACGGCGCCTTGGGCGTACAGGATTACTTCCTCGGCGAGCCACGCGGCTTCTACAAGGTCGATCCGAAACTCGCGCCGCTGCCCCGCTACCTGTCCGCGCTGGGCATGACCGGCATGACCGCCTACTTCGCGCTGCTGGACACCGGCGCGCCCAAGCCAGGGGAGACCGTGGTGATTTCCGGCGCCGCCGGTGCGGTCGGCAGCATTGCCGGACAGATCGCCAAACTCAAGGGCTGCCGCGTGGTGGGCATCGCCGGAGGCGCCGACAAGTGCAAGTTCCTGGTGGACGAACTGGGCTTTGATGCGGCCATCGACTACAAACACGAAGACGTACCCGCCGCCCTCAAGCGCGAGTGCCCCAAGGGCGTGGATGTCTATTTCGATAACGTTGGCGGCGAGATTCTCGACGCGGTGCTCAGTCGCCTGGCGCTGAAAGCGCGAGTGGTGATTTGCGGCGCCATCAGCCAGTACAACAACAAAGAAGCCGTCAAAGGCCCCGCCAACTACTTGTCATTACTGGTCAACCGCGCACGGATGGAAGGCTTTGTGGTGATGGATCACGCGGCGAACTTTGCCGCCGCCGGGCAGGAAATGGCCGGCTGGATGGCCCAGGGCAAGCTCAAGAGCAAAGAGGATATCGTTGAAGGTTTGGAAACGTTCCCGGAAACGCTGATGAAACTGTTCAACGGCGAGAACTTTGGCAAGTTGGTGCTGAAGGTCAGCTGACACACGCCATTTACAACGGTGGGAGGTGGCTGGCCCCAATGCCAGTCAAGGCTTTTTGTAGGAGCGAGCTTGCTCGCGAAAAACTCACAGGCACCGCGTTTATTCAGGAAGCACGCGTTATCGTTGACG
>NZ_CVTX01000043.1:0-31438 GCF_900005715.1 Pseudomonas sp. 34 E 7 | reverse complement strand
TGAACTGAAGCAACCTGCCGCCGAAACTCATTTAACTCATTGTTTACCAAGGAGTTTTCCGTTTCGACTGCGCCGGAAGTGGGGCGAATTATAGACAGATAAAATTCTACGTCAATCAATAATATGAACTTTCTATCAATTGCGTTTGAAACCCCTCAGCACTTGCTCAACTGAGCAATATATTGCGCAGTTCGCGGCAGTTAAGCATCATAACCCCTCTGCCCTTCTATATATGACTTCGGACAACACCTTCAATGACCACCCCACCCCGCAGCCTGGCCTGCACACTCTTCCCCGTTGGCCTGCTGTTGATCGCGATGGCATCCATCCAGTCCGGCGCTTCGCTGGCCAAAAGCATGTTCCCGATTATTGGTGCGCAAGGAACCACCACCCTGCGCCTGATCTTCGCCAGCGTGATCATGCTGCTTCTATTGCGCCCATGGCGCGCCAAGCTGACGGCCAGGTCCCTGCGCACGGTCGTGGTCTACGGGATGGCGCTGGGCGGCATGAACTTTCTCTTCTATATGTCGCTGCGCACCGTCCCCCTGGGTATTGCGGTTGCCCTGGAATTCACCGGCCCGCTCGCCGTCGCCATCTATGCATCGCGCCGGGCAGTGGACTTTTTGTGGGTCGCGCTCGCGGTCATCGGTCTGCTCCTGTTGATTCCGATGGGCGAAGCCAGCAGTGGCATTGACGTGGTGGGTGCCGCGTATGCACTCGGCGCCGGCGTTTGCTGGGGGCTCTATATTCTGTTCGGCCAGAAGGCGGGGAACGATAACGGGGTGCAGACCGCCGCGCTCGGCGTAATGATCGCGGCTCTGTTCGTCGCGCCCATCGGCATCGTGCACGCCGGCACCGCGTTGCTGAGCCCCGCGCTGATTCCTGTGGCCATCGGCGTGGCTATCTTGTCCACGGCCCTGCCCTACACATTGGAAATGGTTGCGCTCACCCGCCTGCCCGCTCGCACTTTCGGTACCTTGATGAGTATCGAGCCGGCGTTTGGCGCCCTCTCCGGCCTGTTCTTCCTGCATGAGCAACTGACGCTCGCGCAATGGCTGGCCATCACCTGCATTATCCTGGCCTCCGTCGGTGCCACGCTGACAATGCGCAACGAATCCAAACCGCTGGTAGCCGCCGACTGACGCTCTTTGCAGGCAGCTCTGGTATTTAACGCTCATTTAGGCCATGTTTAGGCTGGTAAACGATGTCTTTCATGGAGAAGTTCGACACGGACAGCATGAACGCTACGCTCGAGAGCGAGTAAAGGCCGGCTTCGATCCTTTTGCGAAGCGGCTATTTAAGGATTGGAATGAATCGAATTTTGATACTGTTGCTGGTCGTAGGCATTGCTGGGTGTGCCGCGACCACAAAAACAGAAGTGAAACGGGGCAAGAAAGGACTGCACATCAACTGTTCGGGCCTGTCCTCCTCATGGGATCAGTGCTACACCAGCGCAGCCAATTCATGTGGTTCCAAGGGGTATCGGGTTATCGCCAAATCCGGCGAGAACTCCGAGGAGCCAGGGGATTATCCGTTCGGCCTCAACCCTGCCGGCTATACCAGTCGCAGCATGATCGTCATTTGCAAATAGGTACCTGAGCGACGCACAACAAGAGCGTCGCATGGGTAGTCAGCGCCGGTGATGCGACGCGGTTTTCAGCCGGGACCGTCAGGACTTCGTACTCGAAGCCCCGAGCCAGTCCTGAATCAGATAGCCGCTGTACGCACCTGCAACCACTCGAGTGCATCGCCACTGAGCAACGGGCTCAGACGCTCGCGTACCTGGGCATGATAAGCGTTGAACCACTCGCGCTCATCAGCGCTGAGCAAGGACGGCTCCAGGCAACGGGTGTCGATCGGGCACAACGTCAGCGTTTCGAACTTGAGGAATTCACCAAACTCGGTCGTCCCCGCTTCGCGGTTCAACACCAGGTTCTCGATCCGCACGCCCCAACGCCCAGGGCGGTAGGTACCCGGCTCGATCGACGTAATCATGCCCGGCTGCATCGCCGTCTGCGGTGCAGCCAGCGCCTGGTAGGCGATCACTTGCGGGCCTTCATGCACGTTGAGGAAATACCCTACACCGTGCCCGGTACCATGACCGTAATCCACGCCTTCGGCCCAGATCGGCGCACGCGCGATGGCATCGAGCAGCGGCGACAGGATGCCTTTGGGGAAATGAGCGCGGGACAAGGCAATCACACCCTTGAGCACCCGCGTGCAATCGCGTTTCTGCTCTTCACTCGGCGTACCGATGGGCACCATTCGCGTGATATCCGTCGTGCCACCCAGGTACTGGCCGCCCGAGTCGATCAGCAACAAGCCATCGCCTTCGATCACCGCATGCTCTTCTGGCGTGGCGTGGTAGTGCGGCATCGCGCCGTTGGCGTTGAAGGCTGCGATGGTGTTGAAACTCAGCGATACATAACCCGGACGACGGGTACGCGCCGCCGTCAGATGCTCATCGATGGTCAATTCAGTAATGCGCTCGCGCCCCAGGGCCTTTTCCAGCCAGGCGAAAAATTCGCACAAGGCGGCGCCATCCTGCTCCATGGCCTGACGGATATGTTCGGCATCAGCCAGGCTTTTACGCGACTTGGCCAGGGTGGTTGGGTTCAAGCCTTCCACCCGCTTCACACCGGCGTCGAGATGTTCCAGTAGACCGGCCGTGACGCGTGCCGGATCAATTTGCAGGCTTGCCCCTGCCGGTAAAGCTCGCAGCGCGTCGGCCACGTCACTGTAATCGCGTACGGTCACGCCATCACGTTCGAGCGCCGCGCGCAGCTCGGCATCAACTTTGCTCAGCGCGACGAACAGAGTGGCCTGCTGCTGATTGATCAAGGCGAAAGACACGAATACCGGGTTGAACGAGACATCGCCGCCGCGCAGGTTGAACAACCAGGCGATGTCATCCAGTGTCGCGATGAAATGCCAGTCAGCACCGTTGTCTTTCAGGCTGGCGCGCAGGGCTGCGAGTTTGTCGCCACGGCTGAGGGTCGCCTGTGGGGGCAAATGCTGATAGATCGGCTGGTTCGGCAGCGCCGGGCGGTCATGCCAGACTTCATTGAGCAGGTCGACATCGGTACGCAAGCGCGCGCCACGCTCAGCCAGCTTGCCACCCAGGGTCCGTGCCGACGCCACGGCCATTACCGCGCCATCCACGGCCACCACGCCGCCTTCCGGGGTTTGTTCAGCCAACCACTCCAGGGGGCCGGGTTGGCCCGGTTGCAGTTTGACCAGTTCGATGCCACTGCCTTTGAGTTCCTTGGTCGCCTGTTCCCAGTAGCGGCTGTCGGCCCACACACCGGCAAAATCGGCGGTGACGATCAGCGTTCCCACCGAACCATGGAATCCCGACAACCATTGGCGGCCCTGCCAGTATCCCGGCAGGTACTCGGACAAATGCGGATCCGCGGACGGCACCAACAGGGCGTGAATGCCCTCCCGGCGCATCAGCTCACGGGTCTGCGCCAGGCGCTGGGGAACCGTTCCAGAGGTCAAAGGCTGCGTACTCATTGTGTCTCCTGCTAACCACTAATAATTGTTATGGACTGCGGACAAGTTTCAGACCGCCCAGAACGCCGGTGCGCTGGCCAGGGCCGACTTGATCAGTTGTACCGCTTCGTCGATATCCCGCTCGGTGGTAAAGCGGCCGAGACTCAAACGAATGGTACGTCCGGCGCTGCGCGCGTCATGCCCCAGGGCCAGAAGCACATGGGACGGCGCGTTGCTCGCCGAATTGCACGCTGAAGTCGCCGAAAAGGCAATGCCGGCGCTCAACGCACTGGGGTTGAATTCGCCTTCGCTGAACGTAAGGCTCAGGGTATGGGGGATTCGCTGGGCGGGGCTGCCGTTGAGGCGCACGCCCGCAATCGACCCCAACTGATCCAGCAGACGCTGACGCAAGGCCACGATTTGTGCCTTTTCCTCGGCAAAAGACGCCGCCGCCAGGGCGAACGCCGTGCCCATGCCCGCAATCTGGTGAGTCGCCAGGGTACCCGAACGCAAGCCGCCCTCATGACCGCCGCCATGAATCTGCGCCAGTACCTTCTGCTGCGCGCGAGGCCCTACGTACAACGCGCCGATGCCCTTCGGACCATAAAGCTTGTGGGCCGAAAACGACATCAAGTCCACCGGCCACTGCGCCAGGTCGATGGCTACCTTGCCCGCGCCCTGGGCCGCGTCCACATGGAACAACGCCCCCTGCTCACGCACCCGGGCGCCGATGGCCGGGATATCGTTCAACGTGCCCAGTTCGTTATTGACCAGCATCAGCGACACCAGGAAAGTGTCTTCACGCAGCGCCTCACTGACCGCTTCGACACTGATCAGGCCGTCGGCATCAGGCACCAGGTAGGTCACCGCCACACCGGCATCCTGCAATTGCCGCGCAGTGTCGAGCGTCGCCTTGTGCTCGATCTGGCTGGTGATGATATGCCCGCCGGTTACGCCACGGGCCTGGGCCACCCCTTTGATCGCCAGGTTATTGGACTCGGTGGCGCCGGAGGTCCAGACAATTTGCTCGGGCTGGGCGCCGACCAGTTCGGCCACCTGCTGACGCGCCTGCTCGACCGTTTGCCGGGCCGCCTGGCCGAACGCATGGGAGCTGGACGCAGGGTTACCGAAATTGGCATTGAAGCCCAGACACTCAACCATCACCTGGATGACCCGCTCATCCACCGGCGTGGTGGCGGCGTAGTCGAAATACAACGGACGTTTATTCATGGTGTTAAAAACTCGCAGAGCGTGTTCCCGAGAGCAGTGTCGCGGGGGCATCGAACAGATCAGAGGTTGTCAGGTTTAACTGATCGGATGCCGTTAAAGAAGGACCACTTTATGAAAATGTGCGTAGGAACGCTCCTGAAATTCAGCTTAACAGGCTGAAGTCACGCCATGGAAAACAAAAAACCCGAGATTCCTTATGGGAAACCCGGGCTCTTCACCGCGACAGCACCGCTCAACTGGGACGATCCTTCAGGGCTACGCTGCGCTCGGCATTCATTTCGCCCTGATGATCAAAACCGAACGACTTGAGTGGCTGGCCGGTCAGTGCCGCGCGCTGGTGTTGATAGTCATCGAATGACAAACCGCGACGACTCAGCGCTTCCAGCGCCAGTTGCCGGGTTTCCTGGGCGGAGTAGGGGCGCAGCTCCGGGGATGGATGGGTCGCGCATCCGGCGAGGACAGAGGTGACAAGCAACAGCGAAACAGCGAGTGAGCGGATCATGGCGGTGGCCCTGCAAAGGAGGTGTCGAATCAATGAACACAGGCTACTCCCGCCCTCGCACGCTGAAAAATCACCGTCCTCGATAGTCGCTATCAACCGTTGCGGCAGACTCGATAATCACAACTCGTTATTTCTTTATGATCTATAAATATGTAAATCAATTAATTTACGGAATATGAGAATCCCTCTATAAACAACGCTGCCCGCCAACGTTGCCGCGACTCGCCAAAGGCAATTCCCGTATTTTATTTCCAAGAGAGGTGTCCATGCAGTTATTAACCCTCCCCCCCTCGCCCGCGCTCGCGACCTCCATTCGTGCCACGGCCCAGGTGTTCGAAGACCCGAAATCCAAGGCCCTGCTCGACCACATCCAGCAAGTGGCGCCCAGCGAAGCCAGCGTGCTGATCATCGGCGAAACCGGCACCGGCAAGGAGCTGGTAGCCCGGCACATCCACAACCTCAGTGCGCGGCGCAACCGGCCATTCGTGGCGGTCAACTGCGGGGCGTTTTCTGAATCCCTTGTCGAAGCCGAGCTGTTCGGCCACGAAAAAGGCGCCTTTACCGGCGCCCTCTGCGCCAAGGCGGGCTGGTTCGAAGAGGCCGATGGCGGCACCTTGTTCCTCGATGAAATCGGCGATTTGCCCCTGCCGATCCAGGTCAAGCTGCTTCGGGTGCTGCAGGAGCGTGAAGTGGTACGCCTGGGCTCGCGCAAGAGTATTCCCATCGACGTGCGGGTACTGGCGGCAACCAATGTACAACTGGAAAAAGCCATCAACGCCGGGCATTTTCGCGAAGACCTTTACTACCGTCTCGACGTGGTCAGCCTGGAGCTCAACCCACTGCGCGAGCGCCCGGGCGATGTCCTGCCGCTGACCCGACACTTTATCGACACCTACAGCCGACGCCTGGGTTATGGCCCGGTCACCATCAGCCGCGAGGCCGAGCACAAACTCAAGAGCTACAGCTGGCCGGGCAATATTCGTGAGCTGGAAAACGTGATCCATCACACGTTGCTGATCTGCCGCAACAGCGTGATCGAACGCGACGATCTGCGCCTGTCGAACCTGCGCATCGAACGCCAGGACGACAGCCAGCAATGCCTCGACAACAGCGCCGAAGCGTTGCTCGCGCGGGCCTTTCAAAAACTGTTCGAGGAACAGGCCGGCGCCCTGCACGAGAAGGTCGAGGACGCGCTGTTACGCGCCGCTTACCGCTTCAGCCACTGCAATCAGGTGCACACCGCCAGTCTCCTGGGCTTGAGCCGCAACGTCACACGCGCGCGGCTGATCAAGATCGGCGAGTTGGCGGTGAACAAGCGCAGACCGGGGGAAAACCTGCAGGGCGAGCGGATGCTGCACCTATCCATTTAGGCGGCAGTGCAAGGCGTCGTCATGGCTGCGCTCAAAACTGCGCAGCACCTGGAACGAATCAAAGATTACCGCCTTGGCCCGGTGCACGCGGATCAGCGTCCAGAAATCCTCGCCGCCCTGCTCGAAGCGCCTGAATGCCGCCTCGCCATCCTCGCGGGATTGCCATTGCAGGTAGTTGAGCACCCGCCGCCCGTCATCGCTGACCTGCACGCTCGCACGCAAAAAGCCGTCATGACTCTGCGCCAGTCGCTCGCTTTGCACGGTCAAGGCCGCCACCAGGGCCGCCTGATGACGCGGGTCGATGTGAAATTCGATCACCTGTGTGAAGCCGCGACTCTTCTCTGATACCTGCATGAACACTCCCCTTTCTTTGTAGGCAGAATCTTGCGATCCAGTGCCATGCAGGGTAAAACCTCTAGTTAAGTCAAGGTCAAGCGCTGAATCGGGGTTTTTATGCTCAACAAGGAACTCACCGTTGGCCAGTTGGCTGCCCGCAGCGGCGTGGCCGTCACTGCGCTGCATTTCTACGAAACCAAGGGGCTGATCAAAAGCAATCGCAACGCCGGCAACCAGCGGCGCTACCCACGGGATGTGTTGCGGCGGGTGGTGGTGATCAAGATCGCCCAGCGCCTGGGCATTCCGCTGGCGACCATCGGCGAGGCATTACAGGCATTGCCCGATGGCCGAACGCCCACCGCCAAGGATTGGGCACGCCTGTCGGCACGCTGGCGGGAAGACCTGGATGAGCGGATCAATAAACTGTCGATGCTGCGCGACAAGCTCAATGGCTGCATAGGTTGCGGGTGCCTGTCGATGGAGGCGTGCCCGTTGCGCAACCAGGGCGACCAACTCGGTGAGCGCGGACCGGGCGCGCAGTTGCTGGAGCCTACGGCGCAGTCCTGAACTCACGCCCCTGCGCAAGGACGCCGGCGCCCTTCCACAGAGGCGATCAACGGGTGGGCGGTGAACCCGACGCGTCCGGCCGGCCCCGGTAAGCCGCGCACCCCAGCCACACGGTCATCACGCCCAACGCCGTCAGCGGTAGCCCGTGGAACAGCACGATCACCTGGGCCGGCGTCCACGTCACGTAGAACGGCCCGACTACCAGCATCCCCACGCCAAAGCCCACCATCTGAATCAGGACCAACAGGCTGAACAGCGGCAGGCGCAAGCTGTCCGGTTCGCTTTGCGCGCGGGAGACCAACGCCACTTCGGACAGCCCGTCGCCCAATCCTGCCCACACCACCAACAGCAGCGCCAGCCACAATTCGGTTTGCTGGAACGTCAGGATAAACCCGCTGGACATCAGCGCCACGCCAAACATGAACAACCGCTCCATGCCTGGCGTGCCGCGCCCCTTCAACAGCGCACTGGCGATACGCGCCCCGATGAACTTGCCACAGGCCCAGACCGCCAGCAGGTAACCCATCACGGTTTTGGCCGTGTCCGGGGAAATGTACTGGGACAACACCGGCCAGCCGACGTTATGCGCCGCACTGCCGAGGGTGTCGAGCATGCTGATCAACAACATCGCGGCCAGCACCGGCGCGCCGCGCAGCCCCCTGGTCAACGCGCGCCACTCCGCCGAAAGGCCGCGATGCGTGGCAACGGTAACGCTGTACAACGCACGCAGTGGCATGACCAGGCAAGCAGCTATCACATAGGTGCCGATATTCACCGCGAATACCGCCTCGAATCCCCCCGTGGCAATCAGCAGCCCCGACAGCAAGCTGCCGAACACGGCGCCGGTCGCGGCCGCCGAGGTGATCCAGGCGTTGGTATCGACCCGCTGTTCAAGGGCAACCCAGGTGGGCAACTGGCTGTTGAGACCGATGGCGAACAGCGAATTGCACAGGCCGATACCGAAGGCGATAAACGGCAGCAGGCTCAGTTGATGCGCAGGGATCAGCAGCAACAACGGCGTCAGCAACAGCGCTCGCGCCAGGTCCAGCCCGGCCAGGGTGCCGCGCCCGGCGAAACGCCGGAAAAACGGGATGCCGAACAGGCTGGCGACAATGCCACCGGTTACGCGGCACGCCAGGAAGATGCTGACGAACACCACGCTTTGGCTGAGCCAGTAGACATAGGTGGACAAGGCCACCATGTTGAGGAAAGCGCCAAAGTCCGACACGCCGCGAGCAAAGATGATCAGCCGCGCGTTGCGGATCGACAGGTACAGCTGTTGATCGTGGCTCATGCAGGCGGCGCCGCTTGATCATCCGGCACGCTGCGCAGGCTGACCAGCAGCATGTCGCGCCAGGCCGGTGTCGACGCTACCTTCGGGCGCACATCGCCGGCGCGGTGGTAGAGCCCTCGGTCATCGATCACGAGGGTTTCCAGAAAGCGGGTCATCGGCAGATTCAACACGCGGCTGCGTTCCTCATCACTGGTAAACACTTCCGAGACCACCGGCAATGTGTTGTGCTCGCCGATAAAATGCATGAACACCCAATCCAGACCATCCTGGTGAATCCCCGACGTGGTGGGGCTGCACGCTTGCGCGTCCGCCCGCACACGGAACTGGTGGATATCGATGGTATGACTCTGCTCGTCCAGGTGCGGTGCGATCACCGCCAGGTCGGTGGCCAGCAGCTTGCGCATCAGTGGATGTTCGATAAAACCTTCCTCGCTGTAGCTCAAATGGTTCACCCCCTGGCGATAGTTGACGGCATAGGTGACAGGCGACTTGAACGCGGTGCTCCTGTCGATCTGCAATTGCCGTGACGGTGATAAACGATAGCGCAGAATACGCCGCTCGCGATGGGTGTACGCCTTGAACGCCTCGTCGCGCACCAGGTTGGCCCAGTACGCACGAAAGCTCTGCTCTTCGCCCGCCTCGACACTGACCAACTCGCCAAAGTCAGGCCGATGGCAGTAATGGTGCTCGCGCAAGTGCGCGGAAATTGTCGGGATATCCATATCGCTAGCCTGCCACCGGGTTGTCGATGATGACGCGCAAGTGCTGGCCGACCGCGTCATGCAGTGCGCGCGCATCGGCAGCGTCCGCGACTCTGGCCCAGCACTTGAGCAGATAGTGCTCCTCGATATCCGCATCGATCATGTGCCCCGGCTCCTGCTGGGCATACTCGAGCACCGCAACGTTCTGTTCCAGGAACTCCACGCCTTCAATGCCTTGAAACCGACCGCTGTGCTGCGGGTAGATCGCCAGCATCGCGTAATGTTGCCCGGCCTCGGCCACCTTGCGAGCACCCGCTTCCAATTGCGCGTCGATGCCCTGCTCGCCCGTCAGCAACGAAAGATACAGCTGATAGGGATCGATACCGGCCAGATCGCGGAACGCCGCGTTCACATAGAGCCCGCCCACGCGCGGGTTGATCTCGATCACCACAGGGCCCTGCGGGGTCATGCGGAACTCGAAATGCACCACGGCGTTGGTCAGGCCGACCGCTTTCAGACACGCTACGGCGTACGCGCGGATCTGCTCGCACTCGCGGTCGGTGAAGGAGGTCGGAGGGGAAATCAGCAGGTTTTCGAGCACCGTGCCGCTGCGCTCGGTCAGCAACAGTTTTTCGTTGATCAGCAGTGGATGCACACGCTCGCCGGCCACCACACATTCCACACTGCCTTCGATACCGGGGATGTAGCCCTCCAGCAACAGACTGCGCCCGGGAATGTAGGCATGCCGTTGGCCGTCGTCCTCCAGTAGGGTGTGCGCACAGCCATAGAAGTCCGCGTACGCCGCCGTGGCGTGGTCTTTGACAAACAGCGCGTAGTGGCTGCGCAGTTCCGCCCAATTGGCGCATTTCCTGATAAACGCCGAAGCGCCGCCAAACGGCGGTTTGGCGATCAGCGGGTAACCGACCCGTTCGGCTTGTTGCTGGAGTTGCTCTTCGTTATTGCACAGCGCAAACGGCACCGAGGCAATGCCGTGCTGTTTGAGCATTCGGCGCATCAGGAACTTGTTGTTGCACGCCGCCACCGCCTCGGGGCGGCTATGCACCAGGCCCAGGCGCTGGGAAGCTCGCGCAACGATACAACCGACTTCGCCCAGCGCGGACGGATGGCCGGCCTGGCAGAAGATCCCGCGAATCTGATACTGCCCATCGAGCTGGCCGACCAACGCCAGAATGGCCTGCTCGTTGAGCGCGTCGAGCAGGAACACCGCGTCACTGTCATCCCTGAGCCGTTGCACATGCCTGCGCCCTGCCACGCCCGCCGTCAAGCACACCAGGCCCTGGGCGCGGGCAGCCGCGAAGTGCGGCTCCCGGTAGTTATAACGAACAGACGTGCTGTCATCGACATCGATAAAAAGGATGGCGTCCTGTTTCATGTTTTATACCGCCTTAGTCCATCAATTTATTCAGGCATCCTGCCAACTGCACCACTGCCCTTCCCAGTTACGGAAACGATAATGACGTTGCCCATCGCGAACTTCGAAGTACGGCAAGTCCTCAGGCTTTTCAAAGTCCAGCAGCGGCACCGTAAACTTGCCTTGGGCGTGCGGTAGAACATATTCGGGCAGGGCAATATTGGATACTCGCCGCTTGAGGCGATCCATGATGGCGATGGCCTGACTGATCGACGCCTTGTATTCAGAGGCGCCGGGAGAAAACGGCATGAAGTGATATAAGTAATAAGGCTTCACACCCAAACGATAAAGATCGATAAACAGTTTATGCAGTGTGGCTTCATCATCGTTGACGCCGCGCAACAACGGCATATTGGAAAACACGATCGGCACCACACCCTGAATACGTTTGACCGCCACGGCAAAGTCAGCGCTGAGTTCGAGCGGGTGGCAGACATGCACGCCAAAAGCATTGACCTTGTACTTTTCCAGCATCGCGATCAACTCATCGGTCACGCGAAACGGGTTGAAACTCAAGGCCCGCGAGTGAACGCGGATCAGCAGGTCGTCGCTGATCCCGCGCAGCGCGGCCAGGTACTCTTCGAGCTTGCGGTCGGCCAGCATCAGCGGATCGCCGCCGCTGAGAATCACTTCTTCGATGGCCGGGTTGGCGCGGATGTACTCCACCGACTCCATGAAGGAATCCCGGCTGGCGTTGGCCTTGTCCGTGCCCACCTGCAACGTGCGCAGCGCTTCGAAGCAGAACTGGCAATAGGCATTGCAGGTATTGGTGGTGCGCAGGATCACGCGATTGTCGTACTTGTGCTGGCAGATGGGCGTCTTCATTTCATGGCCCAGCTCCCAGTTCTCGGAGGTGCCATCGTAATCACCCTCGACCTGCTCGCTCCAGTACGGCACCACTTGCCGCCACAGCGGGTGGTCCATGACGGTGCCACTGGTGACGGAGCGCCTGATCAGATCAATGTAGTACGGCGTGATCTGCATCTTGCGCCCCAGCAGGTTATGTTCGATGTGCGCCGTGGTCTGCTCATCCCAACCACCGCAGGCAGCACGAAGACTCGGTTCATCACGCAGGGCATTCTTCTGCTGCCAACGCCAGTCCTGCCACTGCACCGAGCGGTGAATTTCTTGATCAAAAATCGACATGAGTAGGTACTCTCTGTTAAGGCATATGAACGCGTGCCCTTCCCTGGCGGGAACAGCGATGTTCGCAACAATGACAATCGACTTGGGAGGCAGGCGGCGATCAATTGGCCGATGCAATCAGCCACGCAGGAAAGTAACAACAACTTACTATAAGGGGGGTCGGATAAGCGACGGAGACGGTCATTTAATACACTTCCTTTTTTAAAATTATCTGACTTCCATGCCGACACCTACTAAAGCCGAAGCCTTCGACAACGTCAATACAATATCCTTGCTTTTTTTCAGGTTTCAAACCACGCCTGCGTCCACCTCCCGCAACCATAGGTATTCAGCCGTTAAAATGCATTCATTTAAAAAGTAAATAACACCGTCAATAACCCGCTCAGCTTCCCGCGAGATTATTTTTATACTTATATAACTACGTAGTTGCGCGCTTATTACTCTGCCTCGGTGTGCACCCAGTCCGTGGGAGCAATCACGCACGATCAGCGCCCATGCGTAAGGCCCGCTGTGCGCCTGAAACATTTTCTTTCATTTCTCGCCTGGGGATTTCTCATTCTCATTCGTCTTAATTTAGATACAGCCCGTCGCGTCAGCAAAAGCTACGACCGGCCTTTTCCGGGCCTCCATCGCCCCTTCCATCAAGACCCTCATCCACATGTCGAAGAAGTCACGCTCAAAACTCTGGTTTCTCGTACACAGCTGGCTGGCGTTGCCCATCTGGTTCTTTGTCCTGATCGTCTGCGTCACCGGCACCCTGGCGGTGGTCAGCCAGGAAATCGTCTGGCTGGCCAACCCGGATATCCGCGCGAGCAAGCCCTCCGATGATGCCCAACCGCTGAGCTTCGACCAGGTGATCGCCGCCATCAAGCGCGACGAGCCCCAGGTCATCGTGCGCTCGATCATCCGTCCCGACGAATCGCACTTCGCGTTGATGGTCGGCCTCAGCTATCCGGATGGGCGTTCGGTCGATGCCTATGCCAACCCCTACACGGGCGCCCTCCAGGGGATCAGCCCGGCCTTCGACTTCCAGCAATTCACCCGCGCCCTGCACGGCTGGTGGCTGGTGCCGTTTACCAATGGCTTCAGTTGGGGCTGGTACCTGGTGTCGCTGCTCGGCCTGCCGCTGCTGGCCTCGTTGGTCACTGGCCTTGTGGTGTACAAGCGTTTCTGGAAAGGTTTTTTGCGCCCCACCCTGCGCATCCGTCACGGCGCACGGATTTTCTGGGGCGACTTCCACCGCCTGAGCGGTATCTGGTCGATCTGGTTCATCGCCGTCATTTCCATTACCGGCACCTGGTTCCTGATCCAGGCGATTCTGGGTGACAACCAGATCTCCATTTCCAGCGAGCCCATCGTGCCGGTGATTGCCCGGGAAAAGGTGCCGCTGTCCGCACCCGGCGTGCCGGCCCCGATGATTGCCCTGGACGACGCGATCCAGATCGCCACCCAGCGCATCCCCGGGCTGGAAGCCACCTTTGCCTTCCTGCCGCTCAATGCCTACAGCCACCTGCAGATCGGCGGGCGCGGCTGGTACCCGCTGATGTTCCAGACCGCGCAACTGAATCCCTACAGCGGTGAAATCGCCGTATCGCACCTGCTGTCCGACCGCACCGCGCTGGAGTTCGTCACCGAGTCCATGCGCCCGCTGCACACCGGTGACTTTGGCGGCCTGTGGATCAAGCTGATCTGGGCCTTCTTCGGCCTGGTGCTGAGCATGATGGTGTTGAGCGGCTTGCTGATCTGGACCAAGCGCACCGCCCTCGCCACCCTCAACGCTTTCAAACGCGAGGCCAAGACCCAGCGCCAGCCTGTGCCCACCCCAGCCTTGCAGGCTGAAACCTCGGAGACTCACTGATGAGCAGAGTCGCGGCCAAACCCTCTTCACCCCTGCGGGCCTGGTGGCTGAAGTGGCGTTTCCATATAAACATCCTGCTGTTGCTGGTGCCGCTGGGCTTCATGCCCAAGTATTTTGCCGATGCCGCCCTGTTTCGCGGGGATGCCGGCATTGGCGAGCGGGTCGCCGGGGACATTCAAGTCGGCCCCTGGAGCCTGACCCTCGCCGAGTTTCGCAACGAAGGCCCGCGCCCGGACCCGGCCGGCCCGATGAAAGCGTTTAACGCCGCCCTGTGCGCCACCTGTGCCGAGCAGGTCAAGGCCACCTACCTGCGCATCGGCAAGCCCCGCAGCCTGCGGGCCGCCGGGGTGATCTTCTTCGGTACGCCGTACCGCATGGGCGCCATCGTGCCGGTGCCGGAACGCACGCCGGTCGATGCCGAGCTGTGGGTCACCATGGAAGGCTGGGACGGCACCATGCACCAGGGTTCCATCCCGCTGAGCCAGGCCTCGCCTGCCACCATTGCCTGGTTGAACAAGCAAGGAGTCAAACCATGATATTCAAACGCCTGACTGCCGGTTGCGTACTGTTGCTCAGTACCGGCTTCAGTCAACTTGCCCTCGCTCACAACCCGATGTGCGAGTGCAAGGAAATCCCCGGTGAACAGATCCAGTGCAAGGGCGGGTTCTCCGACGGCAGCGGCGCTCCGGGCGTGACCCTGGATGTGATCGGCTACGACGAGACCATCCTGGTACCGGGCAAGCTCGGTGAGGATTCGACCCTGACCTTCAAGAAACCCACGGCCGAATTCTATGTACTGTTCGATGCCGGCCCCGGTCACGTGGTGGAAATCGACCAAGCGGATATCCAGGCGCAATGAGTACCGTACAGGTAGTGCGCCCCGCCGGCGCGGGGCATGAAACCCTCTATGTGCTGTTGCTGTGCCTGATCATCCTGGCGGTGGCGGGAACGGTGGTGGCCTTGCACGGTGAAACCCAAGAGGTCGCAGCTGTGCCCAGTCATCAGCTGGATGCCCGGCGCGACCTGAGCGCGGCCGAACAAGGCATCTACGCCGACCTGCGGGTGACCCTGGATGAAATCCACTTGCTGCAACAAGAGCAGAACGCCCTGCCCACGCCGGACCAATTGGCGCAAGAAGGCTTTGCACCGTTCGCCCAGGACGCCAGTTCCGTCAGCCGTGGCGATCATCGCTGGCAACTGCTCGCGCCCTCGACCTATCTGGGCTTGAGCCAGGCCACCGACACCAGTGGCTCGCTGCTGATGCGCGTGCAAGGCGCCGAGCCGGATATCTGGCTCAACCGTGGCAAACACCTGGCCGTCCCCTTCGACCTCACTGACCAGGCGCTGATCGCTGCCGGCTGGCAGCAGGTGGTCGCGCAATTCGATGCCGGCGTGACCCGCCAGCACCGCCACTGAACGAGAAGACCGATTGCCCATGTCCATTTCATCTCCCCTGTTGCGCCTGTTGCTGGTTGGCCTGTTCAGCCTGGTCCTCGCTCCCCTGGCGAATGCCGAAGCGAGCAAACGCCTGCGCATCGGTATCACCTTGCATCCTTACTACAGCTACGTGGCCAACATCGTCGGCGACAAGGCCGACGTGGTGCCGCTGATTCCGGCGGGCTTCAACCCCCATGCCTACGAGCCGCGCGCCGAAGACATCAAGCGCATCGGCACCCTGGACGTGATCGTGCTCAATGGCGTGGGGCATGACGACTTCGCCGATCGCATGATCGCCACCAGCGAGCGCCCGGATATCCCGGTGATCGAAGCCAACGCCAATGTGCCGCTGCTGGCCGCCACCGGCAACGCCGCGCGCGGTGCGGGCAAGGTGGTCAACCCGCACACGTTCCTGTCGATCAGCGCGTCGATTGCCCAGGTCAATAACATCGCCCGCGAGTTGGGCAGGCTGGACCCGGACAACGCCAAGGCCTACACCCAGAACGCCCGCGCCTACGGCAAGCGTCTGCGCCAGATGCGCGCCGACGCCCTGGCCAAGCTGACCAGCGCACCCAACCCGGACCTGCGCGTAGCCACGGTGCACGCGGCCTACGACTACCTGCTGCGCGAGTTCGGCCTGGAAGTCACCGCCGTGGTCGAACCGGCCCACGGCATCGAACCGAGCCCCAGCCAGCTGAAGAAAACCATCGATGAACTGCGCGCCCTGGACGTGAAAGTGATCTTCTCGGAAATGGATTTCCCGTCCACCTATGTCGATACGATCCAGCGTGAATCCGGGGTCAAGCTGTATCCGCTGTCGCATATTTCCTACGGCGAATACAGCGCCCAGAAGTACGAAGTGGAAATGACCGGCAACCTCAATACCGTGGTCCGGGCGATCCAGGAGTCGGGAACATGACGGCGGCAGAACACCTGAACATTGTGAGCAACGGCCCGACGCTGGACTTCGACAACGTCGCGCTGACCTTGGGCCGTACCGTGATTCTCGATGGCGTGAGTTTCCAGGTTCAGCCCGGCAGCATCCACGCGCTGGTCGGCCCGAATGGCGGCGGCAAGAGTTCACTGATCAAGACCCTGCTGGGACAAACGCCGCATCAGGGCCGATTGAGCCTGGCATGGCCGACCACGCCCGGCACCATCGGCTATGTGCCCCAGGCCCTGGAGTTCGACCGGGGGTTGCCGATGACGGTGGATGATTTCATGGCTGCCATGTGCCAGCGGCGGCCGGCGTTTCTTGGCCTGTCCCGGCACTACGCCGGTGCGATTGGCGAGGCGCTGGAACGGGTCGGCATGCAGGACAAGCGCAAGCGGCGCATGGGCGCGCTGTCCGGTGGCGAGCGCCAGCGTGTGCTGCTGGCCCAGGGCCTGATTCCGGCGCCGCAATTGCTGGTGCTGGATGAGCCGATGTCGGCGCTGGACGAAGCCGGTATCCAGGTGTTCGAACGCTTGCTCAGGGACTGGCGACTGGCCGGGATCACCGTGCTGTGGGTCGAGCATGACCTGGAAGCCGTTGGCCGTCTGGCCGACCGTGTCACCGGCCTGAACCGCCGCGTGCTGTTCGACGCCACGCCCCGGGAAGCGCTGACCCCGGATCGCCTGCTGAGCCTGTTTTCCACTCACCCTCGGAGCCCGGCGCAATGAGTTATGAAGCGTTTCGCTTGATGGTCCAGGGCTGGGCCTCTTCCGGCTATTTGCCGGAGGCGCTGGCCTATGGTTTTGTGGTCAACGCGCTGCTCGCCGGGTTGCTGATCGGCCCGGTGCTGGGCGGACTGGGCACGCTGGTGGTGGTCAAGCGCTTTGCGTTTTTCTCCGAAGCGGTCGGCCATGCCGCCCTGACCGGCGTGGCCGTGGGCATCCTGCTCGGTGAACCCTACACCGGGCCCTACGGCAGCCTGTTCGGCTATTGCCTGCTGTTCGGCATCCTGCTCAATTACCTGCGCAACCGCACCGGCCTGGCGCCGGATACGCTGATCGGCGTGTTCCTGTCGGTGTCCCTGGCGTTGGGCGCCAGCCTGCTGTTGACCCTGGCCGGCAAGATCAATGTGCACATCCTGGAAAACGTGCTGTTTGGCTCGGTGCTGACGGTCAACGGCAACGACTTGCTGGTGCTGGCGGTGGTCGGTGCGCTGGTGATGGCCCTGGCGCTGCCGCTGTACAACCGCATCATGCTCGCCAGCTTCAACCCGCAGTTGGCGGCAGTGCGCGGCGTGGCGGTGAAGACCCTGGACTATCTGTTCGTGATTCTGGTGACGCTGATCACCGTCGCGGCGGTCAAGGTGATCGGCGCAATCCTGGTCGGTGCCCTGCTGGTCATTCCGGCGGCGGCGGCGCGGCTGTTGAGCCAATCGCTCAAGGGCTTCTTCTGGGTTTCGGTGGCCATCGCTACCGTCAGTACCCTGTGCGGCATCCTGCTGCCGATCATCTTCGACCTGCCTGTACCCTCCGGTGCCGCGATCATTCTGGTTGCCGGCATCGCCTTCGCCCTCGCCGCCATCGCGCGCGGCACAGTGCCCAGCCTCAAAGGGAATCTTGGATAATGCGCCCTGTCTTTCGCCCACTGGCCCTGACCATTGCCTGCTTGCTCAGCACCTCGGCGCTCGCCGTCGTGGATGGTTTTCAAACCAGGGACTTCGTTGCCAACCATGGCCTTGGCCATGCCGCGCTGACCAAGGCCAAATCGGTAAAACCGGTCAAGGTGCTGGCGTCGTTGCCGATCACCTACGGCCTTGCTGAAGTGCTGCTCAAAGGCTGCGACGTGCAGCTCGAACGCGCGGCACCCGCCAATTTGCCCGGTTCGCGGCAAGTGTCCTACTTCACCGGGCGCGGTGCGTCGGCGCTGAGCCAACTGGCCCAGGATGCCGATGCCGCCATCGGCCTGCGCTCGCTGTGGGCCGATGACCCGCTCTACCCCGTGGCGCGGCGCAGCAACATCCGTATTGTCGAAGTCGACGCCGCGCGCCCGGTGGACGGCGGTTTGCCGGGCATCGCCGTGCAGCCGGGCGTCAGCGATGGCTTGAACAGCCAACCCTGGCAGTCGAGCAACAACATGGGACGCATGGCCGATGTGTTGGCGGCCGACCTGAGCCGCCTGGCGCCGGGTGCCAAAGCGCAGATCGACGCTAACCTGGCCGCGCTCAAGCAACGCCTGCTCAAGCTCACCGCCGACAGCGAGGCGCGCCTGGCCAGGGCCGATAATCTGAGTGTGGTCAGCTTGAGCGATCACTTCGCCTATCTGGTCAGCAGCTTGAACCTGGAAGTGCTCGGTACCGATGCGCGTCCGGATGCAGACTGGACGCCCGAGGCGCTGCAAACGCTCAGTGCGCAGTTGAAGGACAATGAAGTGGCGCTGGTGCTGCACCACCGCCAGCCAAGTGAGGCGGTGAAAGCGGCTGTCAGTGCCGGCGGCGCCAACCTGCTGGTGTTGAATGTAGACGGTGCCGATCCTGTGACAGAGCTGGAAACCAATGTGGATCAGGTGATCAAGACGCTGATGCCTTAACGTCCACCCCCACATGAATCGCATCATGGCGCCAGAACTCCAGGTCGCAATCGATCAAGCGCTGGTGCTGGTCATAGTTGACCCGGGCGATCCGCAAGCCCGGGCTGCCCACCGATACGCGCAACGCAGCGGCGGCTTCCACCGGCAATGAGGTCGGCACGATCTCGAAACGCACCCGCCCATAGTGCAAGTCGTACTTGCGCGCATAGAGTTCGGTCATCGACTGATTCAAATCGCACGCCAGGATGTCCGGGAAATAGTGGGGGTTCAGGTAGTGCTCCACGTACAGCACCAGACGCCCGTCGATCCTGCGCGCCCGGCAAATCTGGATCACGCTGGACAACGCCGGCAGCCGCAGCCACGCACACACCGCCGCCGACGCCGGTTGCAGGCGCGCCGAAATAACCTCAGTGGACGCCACACGCCCCTGGTCGCTGACCATCGCGTGAAAGTGGCTGCGTTGCATCAGGTTATAGGCCAGCCGGGGTGGCGAGACGAACCAGCCCCTGCGCTCCTCGCGATAGATCTGCCCTTGGGCCTCCAGCTGTAACAAAGCTTCGCGCACGGTAATCCGAGTGGTACCAAACAACTCGCTGAGCTTGCGTTCGGCGGGCAGTTTGCTGGCAGGCGGCAACAGGCCATGATCGATCTGCTCTTGCAGCGCCAGGCCGATGGAGGTTACCGCCTTGATTGCCTCGTCACGCATCAACGTTACCTATCTGGACTAGACCAGCACTGTTCGGGTGCATAAAACGCGCTCTTGATGGGCTCGTGCTGCTGCTTGCCAGCCTAGGCATTGCAGATGACCGACAGATGACAACGCAGGTCGCTGCCCGCACCACACCCTGCAATACATCGGCCAAGTCCATGGCCTGCGGGCCCTTGGGCATGGTCTACGCTAAGTCTGAACGCAGCGACACCCGTGCTTCAAAAACGACATCGACATGAAACTGTCATCCATCGGGCCTAGATTGGCTCAGGTATTGCTGACCTAGACCACACCCTCGCCAACGTTCAGATAAAACGCCGCGTGATAAACGCCCAAAGGAGCTTCGGATGAAACAGCTTTTCCTGGCATCACTGTTAGGCTCGACCATTGCCATGTGCACCGCCGCCATGGCCGCTGATACCGATCTAAAAACCTTGGAAGCCGCCGCCAAGAGCGAGGGCGCCGTGAACAGCGTCGGCATGCCCGATGACTGGGCCAACTGGAAAGGCACCTGGGAAGACCTGGCCCGCATCCATGGCCTCAAGCACATCGACACCGACATGAGCTCGGCCCAGGAAATCGCCAAGTTCAAGGCCGAAAAAGACAATGCCAGCGCGGATATCGGCGACGTGGGCGCCGCCTTCGGTCCCATCGCGGTGAAGCAGGAAGTGACCCAGCCGTACAAACCCTCCACCTGGGCTTCGGTACCGGATTGGGCGAAGGACAAAGACGGCCACTGGGCACTGGCCTACACCGGCACTATCGCGTTTATCGTCAACAAGAAACTGCTCCACGGCTCCGAAGTCCCGACCAGTTGGGCCGACCTGCAAACCGGCAAATACAAGGTCTCGGTGGGTGACGTAAGCACCGCCGCCCAAGCCTCCAACGCGGTACTCGCCGCCGCCATCGCCAACAAGGGCGACGAGAAAAACATCGCACCGGGCCTGCAGTTCTTCACCAAGATCGCCCAGCAAGGTCGCCTAGGCCTGTCCAACCCGACCATCGCCACCCTGGAAAAAGGCGAAGTCGAAGTGGGTATCGTCTGGGACTTCAACGGCCTGAGCTACAAGGCCAAGATGGCCAACCCGGATGACTACGTGGTGCTGATCCCATCGGATGGCTCGGTGAAGTCCGGCTACACCACCATCATCAACAAGTACGCCAAGCACCCGAACGCCGCCAAGCTGACGCGCGAATACATCTTCAGCGATGCCGGCCAGCTCAACCTGGCCAAAGGCAATGCCCGTCCGATCCGCGCCGAGACCGACCTGAAACTGCCGGCTGACATCGCCAAAAACCTGATCCCGGGTGAGCAATACACCAAGGCCAACCCGCAGCCGATCAAGGATGCCGATGCCTGGGAAGCGACGTCCAAGAAGCTGCCGCAACTGTGGAACGAGCAGGTGATTGTAGAAATGAAGTGAGGGTTTAAGCCCACATTGGAGATCCACTGGAGATCCAATGTGGGAGGGGGCTTGCCCTGATGCCAGTCAGTTAGGGCTTTTTGTAGGAGCGAGCTTGCTCGCGAAAAATTCACAGGCACCGCGTTCATCCAGAAAGCACGCGTTATCGTTGACGTTTTTCGCGAGCAAGCTCGCTCCTACAGAGGGCGGTGTACGCTTAACGGACTGGCATCAGGGCTTGCCTCTTCCCACACTTGCATCCGGTTTCCAGCGGGAAATCGAGTGAAGTCCAATCTTGTCGCGGAGCCCCAGCCCCCATGAAGCACCCTGTCATCCTTGTCGTGCTCGACGGCCTGAACGCCGGGGTCGCCCGGCACGCCATGGGGCACTTGCAGGCTTATGTCGGCGCAGGACGCGCAGCCTTCTACACACTGGAATGTGAACTGCCCGCCCTGTCCCGCCCGTTGTATGAATGCATCCTGACCGGTGTGCCGCCGATCCAGAGCGGCATCGTTCACAACAACGTCGCGCGCCTGTCCAGCCAGCGCAGCATTTTCCACTACGCCACCCGTGCCGGCTTGACCACCGCAGCGGCGGCTTACCATTGGGTCAGCGAATTGTATAACCGCACCCCCTTTCTCGCCGCCCGTGATCGTCATACCGACGATGCGTCGCTGGCGATCCAGCATGGGCATTTCTACTGGAATGACCACTACCCGGACTCCCACCTGTTTGCCGACGCCGAAAGCCTGCGCCTCAAGCACGCGCCGGACTTTCTGCTGGTGCACCCGATGAACATCGACGACGCCGGTCACAAGCACGGCCTCGACACTGCGCAGTACCGCAACAGCGCACGCTCGGCCGATATTATTCTCGCCGACTACCTGCAAGGCTGGCTCGACGCCGGTTACCAGGTGCTGGTCACCGCCGACCACGGCATGAACAACGACCGCTCCCACAACGGCCTGCTGCCGGAGGAGCGCGAAGTGCCGCTGTTTGTACTGGGCGACGCCTTCAGCCTGGATGCCGCCGCCGCGCCGAAACAGACCGATCTGTGCGGCACCGTCTGCGCACTGCTCGGCGTACCCCACGACAAACCGGTCTGCCGGGAGTTGCTCAAATGAGTGGCATGGTTCGCGGCAAATGGCTGGCCTTACTGTGCCTGGCGCCCTTCGCGCTGTTCTTTATCGTGTTCCAGATCGCGCCGTTGGCCTGGGTGCTGATCAACAGCCTGCAAACCGAAGACAGCGGTTGGAGCCTGGAAAACTTCACGCGCATTTTCAGTTCGAAGTTCTACCTGCAGGCGATCCAATTCAGCCTCGAGATCAGCTTCTACTCCAGCGTTTTCGGCATCATCATCGCCACGCTGGGCAGTTACTCCCTGCGCCGGGTCGATTCGCCGCTGCGCAATTTCGTCACGGCGTTTGCCAACATGACCAGCAACTTCGCCGGCGTGCCCCTGGCCTTCGCGTTCATCATCCTGCTGGGGTTCAACGGCAGCATTACCATCATGCTCAAGCAGGCGGGGATCATCCAGGACTTCAACCTGTACTCCAAAACCGGCTTGATCCTCCTCTACACCTACTTCCAGATCCCCCTCGGCGTCCTGCTGCTGTACCCGGCCTTTGACGCACTGCGCGAAGACTGGCGCGAATCGGCCGCCCTGCTCGGCGCCAATGGCTGGCAGTTCTGGCGGCACATCGGCTTGCCGGTCCTGACCCCCGCCCTGCTCGGCACGTTCGTGATTCTGCTGGCCAACGCCCTTGGCGCCTATGCCACCGTGTACGCCCTTACCACCGGCAACTTCAACGTGCTGCCGATCCGCATCGCGGGGCTGGTTTCCGGTGACGTGTCACTGGACCCGAACATGGCCAGCGCCCTGGCCGTGGTGCTGGTGGCGCTGATGACCGTGGTCACGGTGGTCCATCAACTGCTGCTCAAGAGGAGCTACCATGTCTCGCGCTGATGCCGGCCCGGCGTCCCTCTACCATCGGGTGGTGGTGTACGTGCTGTTCCTGATTCTGGTACTGCCGCTGGCAGGCACCTTTGTCTATTCGATCTCCAGCAGTTGGTCGGCCACCATCCTGCCTGCCGGCTTCAGCCTGAAATGGTATGTGCAGCTATGGAGCGACCCGCGCTTCCTGATGGCCTTCGGGCAATCGCTGCTGGTGTGCGTGGGCGCGCTGATCCTGTCGGTGGTGCTGATCCTGCCGCTGCTGTTCGTGGTGCATTACCACTTCCCCAGGCTGGATGCGCTGATGAACATCCTGATCCTGCTGCCGTTCGCGGTGCCGCCGGTGGTGTCGTCGGTGGGGCTGCTGCAACTGTACGGGTCCGGGCCGCTGGCGATGGTGGGTACGCCGTGGATTCTGATCGGTTGCTACTTCACCGTGGCGCTGCCGTTCATGTACCGCGCAATCACCAACAACCTGCAGGCGATCAATCTGCGCGACCTCATGGACGCCTCGCAGCTGCTCGGCGCCAGCACCTGGCAAGCGGCGTTCCTGGTCGTGCTGCCCAATCTGCGCAAAGGCCTGATGGTGGCGCTGCTGCTGTCGTTCTCATTCCTGTTCGGTGAGTTCGTGTTCGCCAACATCCTGGTCGGCACCCGCTATGAAACCCTGCAGGTGTACCTCAACAACATGCGCAACAGCAGCGGCCACTTCACCAGTGCCGTCGTGATCTCCTATTTCTTCTTTGTGCTGGTGCTGACCTGGGCCGCCAATATCTTGAACAAGGACAAAAGCCAATGAGCTTCGTCAGCGTCCAACACCTGCAAAAGAGCTATACCGGCACCCCGGTATTCAGTGATATCAATTGCGAAATCGCCAAGGGCGAATTTGTCACCCTGCTCGGCCCGTCCGGTTGCGGCAAGTCGACCTTGCTGCGCTGCATCGCCGGGCTGACCTCGGTGGACAGTGGGAAAATTCTGCTCGATGGCCAGGACATCGTCCCGCTAAGCCCGCAGAAACGGCATATCGGCATGGTGTTCCAGAGCTACGCGCTGTTTCCCAACATGACCGTGGAACAGAACGTCGCCTTCGGCCTGCGCATGCAGAAAGTCAACGCCGACGACCGTCACAAGCGGGTCCAGGAGGTCCTGCAATTGGTCGAGCTCAAGGACCTGGCCGGTCGTTATCCGCACCAGATGTCCGGCGGCCAGTGCCAGCGCGTCGCCCTCGCCCGCTCACTGGTGACCCGCCCGCGCCTGTTGCTGCTGGATGAACCGCTGTCGGCGCTGGATGCACGGATTCGCAAGCACCTGCGCGAGCAGATCCGCCAGATCCAGCGCGAACTCGGCTTGACCACCATTTTCGTCACCCATGACCAGGAGGAAGCCCTGACCATGTCGGACCGCATCTTCCTGATGAATCAGGGCAGAATCGTACAGAGCGGCGATGCCGAGACCCTCTACACTGCGCCGGTGGATGTGTTCGCCGCCGGGTTTATCGGCAACTACAACCTGCTGGATGCCGACAAGGCCAGCCAACTGCTGCAACGGCCGATCAGTGGGCGCATCGCGATCCGCCCCGAAGCCATCGAACTGAGCCGTAACGGCGACCTTGACGCGCTGGTGCGCAGCCACAGCCTGCTGGGCAACGTGATTCGCTATCGTATCGAAGCCCGTGGCGTGGAGTTGGTGGTGGATGTGCTGAACCGCTCTGCCGACGATCTGCATCCGGACGGCCAGCGCCTGGCACTTTCCATCGACCCCAGCGCGCTGTGTGAAGTAGCCTGACGGGCAACGACTGAATGAGAGAGCATTTCGGATGGCATTGGTAATTTTTGATCTGGACGACACCCTGATCCATGGCGACTGCGCCACCTTGTGGAGCGCGCAGATGGGCCGTCTGGGCTGGGTCGACCCTGAGTCATTCATGCGCAGGAACGACGAGCTGATGGCGGCCTACGGCCGAGGCGAGCTGCGCATGGAGGACTTCATGGATTTCAGCCTGGAGCCGATGATCGGCCGCACCCCGCAAGAGATCGAACACCTGGTGGAACCCTGGGTCGAGGACGTGATCGAGCCGCTGATCTACAGCGACGCGACCAAAACCATCGCCCGACACCGCGCCAATGGTGACCGGATCCTGGTGATTTCCGCTTCGGGCACGCACCTGGTCACGCCGATTGCGGCGCGCATCGGCATCGACGAAGTGCTGGGCATCGAGCTGGAGGTCAGCCACGGGGTGTACAGCGGCAAGACCGAGGGCGTGCTGACTTACCGCGAAGGCAAGATCACGCGCTTGCTGCAATGGCTTGAGCAGGAAGACGAAACCCTGGAAGGTGCCTGTTTCTACTCGGATTCGCGCAATGACCTGCCGTTATTGCTGAAGGTGGATCACCCACAGGCGGTCAACCCCGACCCGGTATTGCGGGCCCACGCCGAACAGGCGGGCTGGCCGATTCACCATTGGGCCTGAACCTACCAAGATCTCCCTGCAGAAGATCCCCATGTGGGAGGGGGCTTGCCCCCGATGGCGGTGGATCAGATGAAACATTCTTCACTGACATACCGCTATCGGGGGCAAGCCCCCTCCTACATAGGCCCTATTACAACTCCGGAATATTCAACACGATGAGCGCCCGCTTCCAACACGCGAACGCGAACTTGACCTACATTGCAGGTAGGACCGAGCTCTTACACCGCTCGACATGACCCTCGACGCCTTGCAATGCTCTCACAGTGCCTCCATAGTGAGTCCGGACTGAGCCCGTTGCAGTAGCGTCGGGCTTTTTGCATTATGCGACCGGACCATATGGAACCGGCTCCCTCAAAGACGGCCTAATATGCGTTATCAATTGCCCCCGCGTCGAATCAGCATGAAGCATCTGTTCCCCAGCACCGCCCTCGCTTTTTTCATTGGTCTCGGCTTCGCGTCGATGTCGACCAATACGTTCGCAGCCAATAGCTGGGACAACCTTCAGCCTGATCGCGATGAGGTGATTGCCAGCCTTAACGTCGTCGAGTTGCTCAAGCGCCATCACTACAGCAAGCCGCCGCTGGACGACGCACGCTCGGTGATCATCTACGACAGCTACCTCAAGCTGCTGGACCCGTCGCGCAGTTACTTCCTGGCCAGTGATATCACTGAGTTCGACAAGTGGAAGACCCAGTTCGACGACCTCCTCAAAAGCGGCGACCTGCAGCCCGGGTTCACCATCTACAAGCGTTACCTGGACCGCGTCAAAGCGCGTCTGGACTTCGCCCTGGGTGAGTTGAACAAAGGCATCGACAAGCTCGACTTCACCGAGAAGGAAACCCTTCTGGTGGACCGCAAGGACGCCCCTTGGCTGACCAGCACCGCCGCACTCGACGACCTGTGGCGCAAACGCGTCAAGGACGAAGTGCTGCGCCTGAAGATCGCCGGCAAAGAGCCCAAGGCCATCCAGGAGCTGTTGACCAAGCGCTACAAGAATCAGCTGGCGCGCCTGGACCAGACCCGTGCCGAAGACATCTTCCAGGCTTACATCAACACTTTCGCGATGTCCTACGACCCGCACACCAATTATCTGTCGCCAGATAACGCGGAAAATTTTGATATCAACATGAGTCTGTCCCTGGAAGGCATCGGTGCCGTCCTGCAAAGCGACAATGACCAGGTCAAGATCGTGCGCCTGGTGCCGGCAGGTCCGGCGGACAAGACCAAGCAGGTCGCCCCGGCCGACAAGATCATCGGCGTGGCCCAGGCCGACAAAGAGATGGTCGACGTGGTCGGCTGGCGCCTGGACGAAGTGGTCAAGCTGATCCGCGGGCCCAAGGGCAGCGTGGTGCGCCTGGAAGTGATTCCGCACACCAATGCACCCAACGACCAGACCAGCAAGATCGTGTCCATCACCCGTGAAGCGGTGAAGCTCGAAGACCAGGCCGTGCAGAAGAAAGTCCTCAACCTCAAGCAGGATGGCAAGGACTACAAGCTGGGCGTGATTGAAATCCCGGCCTTCTACCTGGACTTCAAGGCCTTCCGCGCCGGTGACCCGGACTACAAGTCCACCACCCGCGACGTGAAGAAAATCCTGACTGAGCTGCAGAAGGAAAAAGTCGACGGCGTGGTCATCGACCTGCGCAACAACGGCGGCGGTTCCCTGCAGGAAGCCACCGAGCTGACCAGCCTGTTCATCGACAAGGGCCCGACCGTGTTGGTGCGCAATGCCGACGGCCGTGTCGACGTACTCGAAGACGAGAACCCGGGCGCCTTCTACAAAGGCCCGATGGCGTTGCTGGTCAACCGTCTCTCGGCCTCGGCCTCGGAGATCTTCGCCGGCGCCATGCAGGACTACCACCGTGCGCTGATCATCGGTGGCCAGACCTTCGGCAAAGGCACCGTGCAGACCATCCAGCCGCTGAACCACGGCGAACTCAAGCTGACCCTGGCCAAGTTCTACCGGGTTTCCGGGCAGAGCACCCAGCATCAGGGCGTACTGCCGGACATCGACTTCCCGTCGATCATCGACACCAAGGAAATCGGCGAGAGCGCCCTGCCCGAAGCCATGCCGTGGGACACCATCCGCCCTGCGATCAAGCCGGCATCCGACCCGTTCAAGCCGTTCCTGGCACAGCTGAAAGCTGACCACGACACGCGCTCCGCCAAGGACGCCGAGTTCGTCTTCATCCGCGACAAGCTGGCCCTGGCCAAGAAGTTGATGGAAGAGAAAACCGTCAGCCTCAACGAAGCGGACCGTCGCAAGCAGCACGCCGACATCGAGAATCAACAACTGGTGCTGGAAAACGTGCGCCGCAAGGCCAAGGGCGAGGACCCGCTCAAGGAACTGAAGAAAGAAGATGAAGATGCGCTGCCGACCGAGGCGGAAAAAACCAAGCCGGAAGACGACGCCTATCTGGCCGAGACCGGTCGCATCCTGCTGGACTACCTGAAAATCACCAAGCAGGTAGCCAAGCAGTAAATGATGTCAATTTAATGTGATTGCTCCCTGGAGTGTCATCATATAGACATCATTCTGTCGTGAAATATAAGGACCGCAGGTTTCAAGCCTGCGGTCCTTTTTTTTCGACCGAGAGTGCCATGACCATGACCGAACAGCTGGATGCATTGGGCTCTATCCTGGCTCAACGCAGTTTGCACAGCCTGTTCCAACCGATCATTTGCCTGTCTGAACGCCGCATCCTCGGCTACGAGGCCCTCAGTCGCGGCCCGTCCAACAGCCCGTTGCACTCCCCCGTCGCCCTGTTCTCCATCGCCAGCCATGCCGGGCGCCTGAGCGAACTGGAAATGGCCTGCCGTGAGAGTGCCTGCCGGCGCTTCAGCGAGCAGAAGCTGCCGGGCAAGCTGTTTCTCAATATCTCACCGGAATCCCTGGTGGAGACGGCGCACCAACCGGGGCGCACCCTGCAATTGCTGCGCGAGTTCGGTATTCCCCCCAGCCAGGTGGTGATCGAACTCACCGAGCAGACGCCCACCGATGATTTCAAGCTGTTGCAGACCGCGTTACATCACTATCGCGACATGGGCTTTGCCATTGCCCTGGATGACCTGGGCGCCGGTTACTCCAGCCTGCGGTTATGGTCGGAGCTACGCCCGGATTATGTGAAGATCGACCGCCACTTTATCGACGGCATCCACCAGGACGCGCTCAAACGCGAATTTGTCGGCTCGATCATGCAGATCGCCAAGGCCTCCCGGGCCCAGGTGATCGCCGAAGGCATTGAACTGCCGGAAGAGTTGGCGGTGTTGACGGAAATGGGCGTGGACCTGGTCCAGGGCTACCTGCTCTGCCGGCCTCAGGAGCATCCACCGCAGGAAGCACGCTTGATGCTGCCCAAGCCGGACCACGCCAATATCGCCCTGAATGAAGAAGCCAGTGACCTCAGCGCGCTGCTCATTGAACAGCCGGCGGTGGATCAAGACACGGCAACCGCCCAGGTGCTCGAAGCATTCCGTCGCCAGGCCAACCTGAACTCACTGGCGGTGCTCGATGCCCGCGACCACCCGGTGGGTATCGTGCATCGACACTCGCTGTCGGACGCGCTGCTCAAACCCTTCGCGACCGACCTGTTCGCCCGCAAGCCGATCAGCCGCCTGATGAGCGATGACTTCCTGGCCGTGGAGTTGAGCCAGTCCCTGCAACAGGTCAGCCGCTTGCTCACCAGCCGCGCGCGGCAACGCATCGAAGAAGATTTCATCATTACATTGAATGGCGACTACCTGGGCCTGGGACGGGTCATCGATGTGCTCAAACTGATCACCGAACTGAAAATCCAGCAGGCGCGCTACGCCAACCCGCTCACGCTGCTACCGGGCAACGTGCCGATCCAGCAGTGCCTGACGCGCCTGCTGCAGCAACAGCGTGAGTCGGTGATCTGCTATGTGGATATCGACAGCTTCAAGCCGTTCAACGATATCTATGGTTATGGGCGCGGGGATGAGGTGCTGTTGTGCCTGGCGCAGTGCCTGAACGACCGGGTCGATCCCAGCCGCGACTTTGTCGGGCACATCGGTGGTGATGACTTTCTGCTGGTGCTGGGCCCACAGGACTGGCGCAAACGGCTCAATCAACTGCTGGACGACTTTCACACCCAATGCCGACGTTTCTACCGCGCCGAGCACCTCGACGCCGGCTGCTTCACCGCACTCAACCGCCAGGGCGTGCGCCAGGAATTCCCCTTGCTTTCACTGTCGATTGGCGTGGTGCATTTGTATCCACAGGCCTGTGCACAACTCGATGCCAGCCAGTTGGCGGAGCTGGCGTCGCAGGCCAAGCACCAGGCCAAGGACATCGCCGGTTACAGCATCCATGTGATCGACAGCCTGGACCTGCTGCCGGCTTAAGCCTCGGCGGATTCGGGATATTCGTACTCGAACACCCGCACCACCTCCGAAGCGTGCCAGGAAGCGGCGGCCACACCGTCGGAGGGCCCGCTGAAACGCCCCAGGCGCTCCACGCATTCAAAGAACCCGGTGCGCGGCAGGCGGCTGGCACCCTGGCTGATCACCAGGGAACTGCGCAGCGGCTGCTCGGCCTTGGCGTCCAGCGCCGCCAGGTGCTCCAGGGCGGCGGCCAGGGTCTGCATCGCCGGCGTCGGGAATTGCAGGCGCTCAAGCAGCGCACGGTAGGTCAGCAGATGGCGCTGACGGCGCGCCTGGTCCAGTTCGTTGAGTAAGCCATCCCAATGTTGACGGCTGATACGTAGGCTCAAGATTCATCCCTCCAACCTGCAACGCCCAATTCCCAGGCCAGGCTGCGGCGAATGGCGGCATCCGGCTGTCGTTCACCCCTTTCGATCAAACCAAGATACGAGGGGCTGATACCCACTGTGCGCGCCAGGGTTTCGATCGCCAGGCCCTTGGCTTCACGCAGGCCGCGCAGGGCTGCGAGCGGGTGCACGTCCTGGTCGGGAGTAATCGGTGTGGCGGGGGAAGAAGCCAGTGTGGGCTGTTGCTGACCGGCCGCTTTCAGCAGCGCCTGGTACTGGTCCCATGGCAACACCGCATATTCGGGTTCGCCATTACGTGAAATGATCTGGATATCCATGACTGCCCCGTAGGATAAAAACACTTACCAAGTAAGTAATTTCCTTACTCCTTCCTTGGAAGTGTAATCCTAACAGCCACGGAGGTCGCAGGGGATAGCCCAAAGCATCAGTTTTTTTGTGGGTTTTCCTGGGCGAGCAGCTCGGGTGTGGCCGGAAGACGTTCGACCACGGCCAGCTTTTCCGGGCGTTGCGCATCGCGCCAGGCGCGAAACGCGCTGAGCTCCCCGCTCAGGGTCTTCATGACCCAGGCCAGCACGGCGATGTCGTCGAACATACCGAACATGGGAATAAAATCCGGAATCGCGTCAATCGGACTGACGAAGTACATCAGCCCCGCCACCACCGAAATCAGCGCCTTGGGGCTGATCGCCCGATACTCGCCGCGCCAGTAAGCCAGGCACAGGGCCTGAAGCAGCTTGAGGTCATCCTTGAGCTGGCCCAACCGATTGCCCTGGCTCGAGCCTTTGGCCGCGACAGCAAACAGCAGGGTTGGCAAACGGCCACGCCCCAGCAAGCGTGCGGCTATAGGCAGGAAGCGGGTGAAATTGAAGGGTGGTTTCATGTGTCACTCCAGTTCCATACGACAGAAAGGTTATCCACACAAATTGTGGATAACCTTGTGAACAGAGCCTTTTTTCATGGCTGAAAGCCACGGACTACAAGGCCTGCAGTCAGATCGGGCGTTTTTTGCGCACATCAGAAAATCCCAATATTTCATTGACTTGGCAGGTCTGTGCGGCTACCCGTGCTCGGGCCTAATATCAGACTGTGTCAACTTGAGGACGTTCGTTCGGATTTGCAGAGGCTTAAACGTGACAGCTGACATGCCTGCGATAGGCTACCTACGCAGTGCCCAACCGTAACCACGATGCGAAGCGAGCCGCTCGTGATCTTGATCTTGATCTGCTTTTGATCTTAAGCGCCCCGTCAAACCACGCTGGCCGA
>NZ_CVTX01000024.1:0-765 GCF_900005715.1 Pseudomonas sp. 34 E 7 | reverse complement strand
CTTGCGCACGCCGATGTGGGCGTCGGCCAGGGCGGCATCCAGGCGCGCGGCCAGGGCCTGGGTATTCTGGAAGAAGTTGATAAAGCCTGGGCCTGCGATTTCGGCCTTGGTGACACTGGCGTCGGCCGGCAGCGCGGCGATGATTTTTTCCGCGAGGTCGCGAGGCTTCATGCCCGCAGGCTTGGACAGCATCATCGCGATGTTGCTGGCGAAGTCGCCGTGGGTCTTGTCGCGGGTGTTCTCCACCTGGATCGCCGGCGACAGGCCTTCAGGCAACACACCTTCGTTGACGAGTTGGGTGAGGGCTTGTTGGATCAGCTGGCGAATGGTGTCTTTCATGGTGTTCTCTTTCGACCGCAAGCGGCGGCGCGCGATGCGCAGGTGGAAAAACTGGGCATTATCCGTGGCGAGGGCGGGCTTGCCAACCTTCGCAGGACCTGCGGAGCCTTTTTAGGTGACCCTACTCACTGTAGGAGCGAGCTTGCTCGCGAAAAACCTGAGGGCGTCGCGTTTATCCAGAATAAACGCAGTGTGCTTGAGTTTTTCGCGAGCAAGCTCGCTCCTACAGGGGACGGCTTAATACAAATCGACCGGGTCTACATCCAGTGACCATCGCACCTGCCGGCCGCTGGGCATTTGCTCCAGGGCCAGCAACCAGCTGCTCAATAGCCGATGCAGCGGCGCGCGGGACGTTGCCTGCAAGAGTAGCTGGGCCCGATACCGGCCGGCACGGCGTTCCATGGGCGCGGGCACCGGGCCGAGCAG
>NZ_CVTX01000095.1:73862-83030 GCF_900005715.1 Pseudomonas sp. 34 E 7 | reverse complement strand
GTCGCGCAGGCGTGCGGCCAGCGTCCAGATCGTGACGATCAACCCGGCGAAAACCGCCAGGCCATAGGCCCCGAGAAACTGGCCGAGCCCGAGAATCACTTCGGTGATCAACGGAATGGGCACGCCCAGATCCTTGAAGATCGGCACGAACTGCGGCACCACGTAGGCCAGCAGCAGCGCCAGCGAGCCGAGTACGCCGACCACCAGAAAGGCCGGGTAGATCAGCGCGTTGATCACCTCGCCGCGCAGTAATTGGCTGCGCTCCAGGTAGTCACTGAGCTGGCGCAGGGTGTTTTCCAGGGCGCCGCCCGCCTCGCCCGCGCGCACCATGCTCAGGTACAGCGGCGAGAACTGGCGGCCCTCTTCCTCCAGCGCTTTGGATAACGGCTGGCCGGCCTTGACCTGTTCGCGGATACGCTCGATGAGTGCGCGGGTCTGCGGCTGGCCAGGTTGCTTGAGCAGGATGCCCAGCGAGCGCTCCAGCGGCTGGCCGGCGCCCAACAGAGTGGCCAGTTGCTGGGTGAAACTGACCAGCGCCGCGCCGCTCAACTGACCACGGCCAAGGGCATTGCGCAGCCCCTGGGCACCGGCGACGTCAACCTGCAACACCAGCAGGCCGCGCTTGTGCAACAGGGCGACGGCGGCGTCGTGGTCCTTGGCGTCGAGCGTGCCGTGTTGCGCGGCGCCCTGGCTGTCGAGGGCGCGGTATTTGAACAGGCTCACGTGCCCTCCCCTCGGGTCACACGCAATACTTCTTCCAACGACGTCACGCCGGCGACGGCCTGGCGCAGGCCCTCTTCATGCAAGGTGCGCAGGCCGCCACGGCGGGCGGCGGCTTCCAGGGTGGCGGCATCGGCCTGGCGCATCAGCAGGCTGCGCAGTTCTTCATTCATCACCAGCAGCTCGGTGATTGCACTGCGGCCGTGGTAACCACCGCCCGGCGTGTCGGCGCGGGGCCGATAAAGCATGATCGGGCGCTCATCGGTAAAGCGGTCCAGGCCATGCTCGGCGATCAGCTCGGGCGGTGCTTCGAAGGCTTCCCGGGTGGCCGGGTCGAGGCGGCGCACCAGGCGCTGGGCCAGGATGCCGTTGACGGTCGAGGCAATCAGGTAGCTTTCGACGCCCATGTCGAGCAGCCGCGTGATACTCGCCGCCGCACTGTTGGTGTGCAACGTGGACAGCACCAAATGCCCGGTCAGCGACGATTGAATAGCGATGCGGCAGGTTTCCAGGTCGCGGATTTCGCCGATCATGATCACGTCCGGGTCCTGACGCACGATGGAGCGCAGCGCGCCGGCAAAGTCCAGGCCAATGGCCGGCTTGACCTGGATCTGGTTGATGCCTTCCAGTTGATATTCGACCGGGTCTTCAACCGTGATGATCTTGCGCTCGGCGGTGTTGAGCCGTGACAGCGCGGTGTACAGGGTGGTGGTCTTGCCCGAGCCGGTCGGGCCGGTGACCAGCAGGATGCCGTGGGGCCGTTCCAGCACTTCGAGGAAGGTTTCCAGGCGCTGGCCATCAAAACCCAGGCTCTGGAAATCGAACTGCACGGTCTGCCGATCAAGCAGACGCATCACCACCGACTCGCCAAAGCTGGTGGGCACCGTGGACACCCGCAGGTCGAGTTCCTTGCCCTGGATGCGCAGCATGATCCGGCCGTCCTGGGGCAGACGCCGCTCGGCGATGTCCAGGCGCGCCATGATTTTCACTCGCGAAATCACGGCGGCGGATGAGCTCGACGGTGGCGCCTCGGCCTCGTGCAGCACGCCGTCGATGCGGTAACGCACCTTGAGCTGGTTTTCGAAGGGTTCGATATGGATGTCCGAGGCGCGATGTTCCACCGCGCGCTGCAGGATCAGGTTGACCAGGCGAATCACCGGCGCCTCGGAGGCCATGTCCTTGAGGTGTTCGATGTCTTCCAGCGCGCCGCTGTGCTCGTCGAGATTTTCGATCAGCGTGCCCATGGCCGAGCGGCCCTGGCCGTAGTAGCGCTCGATCAGGGTTTCGACCTCGTTGCGCGGGCCGACCGCCAGCCACACCGGCACGCCGCAGGCATAGGCCAGGGCCTGGAACGGGTAGACCAGCGACGGGTTGGCCGCCAGCACGCGCAGGCCACCCTGGCTCCAGCCCACGGGCACCACCTGGTAGTGGCGCATAAAGCGCTCGGTCAGGCTCGGTAACGGGTCAAGCAAGGGTGGCGCGGCGTCGGCCAGCAGCAGCGGCGCGCCGAGCAAGTCGGCCCAGGCGCGGGCCAGTTCGACTTCGGAGACCAGCCCCAGGCGGGTCAGCAGGCCAAGTAATTCAGAGTCGCCGCCCTCCTGGGACAGGCGCCGGGCGCGCTCCAGGTCCACGGTTTTCAACCCGGCCTGTTGCATCAGCCACGCGCAGACCTGTTCGGTATCCGGGACGTGCATCTGGCAGGCATCGATGGGCGTTGAGGGACTTGGCATGGGTAAAAATCTGAAGGGCTGTAAAAACCTCCTGTAGGAGCGAGCTTGCTCGCGAAGGACTCAAGGACACCGCGCTCATCCAGAATGTCCGCGTCATCGTTGACGTTCTTCGCGAGCAAGCTCGCTCCTACAGGGTCAGGCTTACTTGGTGGGGGTGGCCGTTGTATTCAACGGGCGGCCACCCTTGGTGGTTTCGGCTTTCTGCTTTTTCGCCGCCTTGGCGTCGTGGGTCTGGGTCAGCACGGTGGAATCGGTAGCACCCGACGTCGCATCGGCGTCGGTTGATTCAGCGGCCATGGCCGCGCCACTCAGTGCAACGCCCAGCACGAGGCCGGCACCCAACAGGGACATTTTCATAAACATTCTCCAGTTCAAAAACAGCGGACAGCTCAAGTGGCGCCTTGAATTCGATCAAGACCCTACACCAAAGCGTTGTGTATGACAGCTTGTATAAAACATGGCCTTTTAGAACTACCGGGCAACGCCACTAGTTTGCCATGCCGCCATATATTTTCTTAAACCAATCGACTGGTAGGTTTATGCTTAGTTCCGAAAGGTAAGGAAATATTTCTTATTTCACGCAAAAATTAGCTTTTGTTTGACTTATAACCGCAAGAATTGCCTTAATTATGCCGTTTTAGCGGTTCAAAACGCCATCGCGTGATGCCACTTAGACACTACCCATAACAACAACTCATACAATTATTAAACTTTTAATACTGCGGAACCTGCCAAGTAGTCGCAATTAGCCATCGGTTAAACATTGCGCTCAAGGCGGACTATTGCCCGTAAAAAAGTGACGAGCGCGCTGTGTAAAACGCGCGTTTTGGCGCCCTATTTCAATAAACAGTTGTCGGAGAATTCCATGAACAAACGCAAGATGATCGGTGCGCAGTCGGCCTTTGCCCTGCTGGCACTGGCCGTGTCCCAGGTGCATGCGGCCACCAGCCCGGCCCTGGATGAGGGCCGGGTGAGCCGCGCAGAAAAGGCCGCGGATAAAACCCTGGCGAAGATGACCATGGAAGAGAAACTCGCCTACATCGGCGGCACTGGCGGTTGGGACGTCAAGCCGTTGACCCAATACGGCATCCCGCAAATCCACGGTGCCGACGGCGGTGTCGGCGTGCGCTACACCAGTGAAGGCAACGCCCAGGGCGTGGTGTACCCGTCCGGGCCGAACCTGGCAGCCAGCTGGAACCCGCGTCGCGCCATCGACCTGGGCCGTGCCCTGGGCTACGACACCGCCAGCGGCGGTTATCAGTTCGTCACCGGCCCCGGCGTCAACCTGTACCGCATGCCGTACAGCGGCCGTGCGTTCGAGTATCTGTCGGGTGAAGACCCCTTCCTCGGCGCCAGCCTGGGGCCGGCCGTGATCAACGGGATTCAGTCGCGCGGCGTGTGGGCCAACGCCAAGCATTTCGCCGCCAATGACCAGGAAAGCAACCGCTTCCATCTCAACGAAACCATCAGCGAGCGCGTGCTGCGCGAGATGACCCTGCCGCCTTTCGAGTCCGCCTCGAAGAACAGCAAAGTCGCGATGATGATGTGTGCATTCCAGAAAGTGAACGGCGAGTTCGCGTGCCAGAACAAGCACCTGATGCGCGACATCCTGAAAACCGAATGGGGCTATCCGGGCTTCGTCCAAAGTGACTACAACGCCGTGGTCGACGGCTTGCCGGCGGCACAGGCCGGTACTGACCTGGACATGATGGGCTACCAGATGAACAGCACCGTCCTCAAGCCGTACCTGGACAGTGGCGAGCTGAGCAGCGCGACCATCGATGACAAGGTGCGCCGCATCCTCAAGCAGATCTACCTGTACAAGTTCGACAGCAAAGCCCCGCTGACCAGCCACAACATGAACAGCGCCACCAGCAACCGCACGGCGCTCAATGCCGCGCGCGAAGGCATCGTGCTGCTGAAAAACCAGAACAGCCTGCTGCCGCTGGACGCGAAGAAGGTCAAGCGCATCGCCGTGGTCGGCACCCTGGCCAAGTACGCGCCGCCTACCGGTTTCGGCAGCGCCAACGTGATGGCCGCCAACTACATCAGCGAGCTGAGCGGCTTGCAGCAACTGGCGCCAGGCGCCAAGGTCGAGTTCATCGACGGGCTGTCGCTGGACCCGGCCGCCTCCAGCTGGACCCATGCCGACAGCAACGGCAATAGCGTCAAAGGCCTGAAGACCGAGTTCTTCAGCAACACCAACTGGTCCGGTGACCCGGCTGCCACCCGCACCGACGCGCACGTCAACCTCGACTGGTCCACCGACAGCCTGCCAGTCAATGGCGACACTGCCGCCACGTCGATTCGCTACAGCGGCCAGATCACCCCGACCGTCAGCGGCGAACAGGTGTTCAAGGTCCGCGCCGACGGTGCGGTACGCCTCTACGTCAACGGCAAGAAAGTCCTCGACAACGGCGACGGCAAGCCGCTGCCGAACAACAGCATTCCGCCGACCATCCCGGTGTTCGCCAAGGTCAATCTTGAAGCCGGCAAACCGGTCGACATCAAGCTCGAATACTCGCGCCGCAACGGCTACCTCTCCACCATGGGCGGCCTGGTTGGCGTGCAGATGAGCTGGGCATCGCTGGTTGCGCCACAGGACCTGGCGCAGTACGACGCCGTACTGGTAGCAGCCGGCAACAGCAATGAATACGAGGGCGAAGGCTTCGACCACAGCTTCGACCTGCCGGAATACCAGAACCTGCTGATCCAGAGCATCGCCAAGGTCAACCCGAACACCGTGGTCACCCTGCATGGCGGCACCGGCTTGAAGATGAGCGACTGGATCGACCAGGTGCCGGCCGCACTGCACGCCTTCTACCCTGGGCAGAACGGCGGCCAGGCCCTGGCAGAGATCCTGCTGGGCAAGGTCAACCCGTCGGCCAAGCTGCCGATCAGTATCGAACGCAACATCGAAGACAACCCGATCTACGCGACTTTCCCCACGTTCGACAATCAGGAAACCCTGAGCGAGATGAGCTACAAGGACGACCTGTTCCTGGGCTATCGCGGCTACGAGAAGAAGGGCATCAAGCCGCTGTATCCGTTCGGTTATGGCTTGTCGTACACCACCTTCGGCTACAGCAACATCAGCGTCAGCCCTGGCGTCGCCGTGGCCGGTGCGCCGATCAAGGTGTCGTTCGATCTGGCCAACACCGGCAAGGTCGCCGGCGCCGAAGTGGCCGAGCTGTACGTGGGCCAGAACAACCCGAAAGTCGAACGCGCGATCAAGGAACTCAAGGGCTACAAGAAAGTGTTCCTCAAGCCTGGCCAGAGCAAACGCGTGACCATCGAGCTCAACGACCGCTCGCTGGCCTACTACGATGTGGCCAGCAAGCAGTGGGTGGTGGATGCCGACAGCTTCAACCTGTCGGTGGGCGCTTCGTCCCAGGACATCCGCCTGAACGCCAAGCTGGTCAACCCGTTCCGCCAGGAACTGTCGACCACCACCAGCAACCCGCTGCCGCGTTCGGCGCTGAACTCGACGTTGCGTGAATCGACGGTGAAGACCGGCGGCGTACTGCATCAAAATGAAGGGGACAGCGGCACCAGCGACGGTGATGGCTATGACATGAGCGATGACAGCAGCCAGGGCAGTGCTGCGGGCAACTGATTCTCTCCCCCACATGATCGTTCCCACGCTCTGCGTGGGAATGCCGCCTGGGACGCTCCGCGTTCCGCCGGCAACTCAATGCGTACAGGTGACGCAGAGCGTCACGGGATGCATTACCACGCGGAGCGTGGGAACGATCAATCGGGTATCCACGATGCGAAGCGAGCCGCTCTTGATCTGCTTTTGATCTCAGGCGCCCCGTTAAACCACGCTGGCCGAACGCAGGCTTGAATCCGTGGGTAACCCGGCAGGACGCCGGGTTAGCCGCCCCGCGCCATGGATGGCGCGTGGCGGCGGCCCACGGATTCAAGCCTGCGTTCGGGCACACCGAGCCTAAGCGAGGTGCCGAGTGGTGGGGCAAGAGCGTTTTGCTTACTTTTGCGCTTTTCAAAAGTGAGCCGCCGTAAGGGCGGAACCCTAAGCAGCCGTGACCGCAGCAACGGATATGTACTCGGTCTGATCCAGCATCCTGGTCGGCCCAGAGGCCGCCATCGGGGGCAAGCCCCCTCCCACATTTGGACCGGGATCGACACCAAAATCCCGGCCAGCCAGAGGCCGCCATCGGGAGCAAGTCGAATCGTCGCACCGCCCCTCCCACATTTGGACCGGGATCGACTCAGGCTCTAATGGCCGCTTCGACCCGCGCAATGTAGGCATCGAACCGCGCCACCAGGTCCACCTGCTCCGGAAAGCGCAGCCACTGGATCTGCAGGCCATCCATCATGGCCAAAATTTCTTCCACCAGCCCGGCAATGTCCACATCACTGCGCACCTCCCCCGCCGCCACCAGGTCGGCAAACTGCCCCTGCAGTCGTCGCTGGATCCCCGCATAGCGCTCCTGAAACCAGCCCCACGCCGGTTGCGTATCAAGCAGACTTTCCGCATTCAAAATGGTAAATGCGCGCACCACACCAGGCGCGGTGGCATTCGAGCGGTTGATCGCGCGCAGGCTGCCAAGCAACCCGCTCAACGACTTCTCGGCGCGTACTTCATCGGCAATCCGTTGGTTGACTTCGTCGCGGCGTTGCAGCACGCCCATCAACAACGAGATCTTGCTGGGAAAGTGATGCAGCAGGCCCGCCACGGAAATACCGACAATCGCCGCCACCTGGGCCACGGAGGCGCCGCTGTAGCCCTCCAGGGAGAACACCTGCAAGGCCGCGTCCAGCAGCTCTTCGCGGCGTTTTTCACCCTTGGGTGCGCGGCGGGTTTTAGGGGCAGGTTCAGTCATGGGAACGTCCTTGTGGGCAGGCTTGCACCCTATCCAAATTGCCCCTGGGCCGCAAATAAAGCTCAGGCGCTTTCGCGTTCGATCAGGCGGCAGTCCAACAGGTTCAAGCGCTCCACCACCGGCAGTACGCCAAGGCTTTCCAGTATCCGCGTGGCCGCCAGCACACCGATGTCCAACGCCGGCGGCTTGATGGTGCTCAGGCTCGGCAACAGCATTTCGGCAAACGGGTAATCGCCGAAACCGAGTACCGCGCAGTCCTGGGGGATTTTCAACCCGGCACGCTGCCCTGCCAGCAAGCCGCCGGCGGCCAGGTTGTCATTGGCGAAGAAGATCGCGTCGGGCGGTGTGGCATGGCTCATCAGGCTTTCCATCGCCTGCTTGCCCGCCTCAAAGGGCGCGCGGTCGGCGTCGGGAGCGAAGACCCAGGGCTGCACGCCCAGTTCGATCAGGGTCGCAGCAAACCCCTCGCCCCGCTCGCGCGCGCTCAGGTCCCCCGCGGCGCTGTTGTGCACGAAAGCAATGCGTCGGTAGCCCTTGGCGTGCAAGTAACGCGCGGCCGTCACGCCGACTTCATAGTGGGAAAACCCGATCTGCAACGGCTTGCGCTCGGGTACGTAGTCCCAGGTTTCGACCACGGGGATGTCGGCATCGGCGATCATCTTTTCGGTGCCCGCACTGTGAAAACGGCTGGTCAGCACCAGCGCAGCCGGCGACCAGCCGAGAAAGGCGCGCACCGCACTTTCTTCCTGCTCGGCGCTGAAATAACTGGACGCCAGCAACAGCTGGTAGCCATGCCGGCTGAGGGTATCGCTGAAACCCTGGAGGGTATTGGCGAAGATCGGCCCCGAGATGTTCGGGATCACCATCGCCACGATGCGGCCCCGTGCGGAAGCCAGGCCACCGGCCACCAGATTCGGCACATAGCCCAGTTCGGCGACCACCTCGGCAATACGTTCGCGGCGCTCGGGCGAGACTTGCTCCGGCTGATTGAAATACCGCGACACGGTAATCGCCGACACCCCGGCCTGGTGCGCGACGGTGCTCAGGGTGACGCGGCCGGCGCCACGGCGTTTGCGCGGTTTTGCTTCAGTCACGGAGGGCGTCCAGTAAAAAACCAAAAAGAATATAAAACTAATTTTTTAGTATTTGACGCTCTAAACGCGAGCCTTCAATAATATCGATGTTAGCGCTAACAACGCGCATTGTCTGCTACTCGCTCGAGCGAATGCCCAAGACATCCACACAGGCGCTGGCGGTCGCAGAACCGCAGCGGACCAGGGCACTTTTCGAGCGGGCATCGCATGCACATTTTTCCACGGCACACCCATTTACTGCTTCTGGCTGGCCTGAGCGCCCTTCCCGTCGCCGGCGCTTTTGCCGGCGACGAACCGGAACTCACGCTCAAAGCCGTTACCGTCACCGCGACCCGGCGCGAAGCGTCGCTGCAGAAAGTCCCGGTGGCGGTCTCGGTGCTCGACGGCGAACAACTGGAACGCGACAACCGCAATGGCGTGGCGAGCATCGCGCAGCAAGTGCCGTCGCTGAATTTCCGCACCGGCGCTTCGAACAAGGACACCTCGTTGTTCGTACGCGGCGTGGGCACCATTTCCACCTCCCCCGGCGTCGAACCGACGGTGGCCACGGTCATCGACGGCGTGGTGTACGCCCGCCCCGGCCAGGCCACCCTCGACCTGCTGGACCTGGAGCGCATCGAAGTGTTGCGCGGCCCGCAAGGCACGTTGTTCGGCAAGAATGCCTCGGCCGGGGTACTGAATATCACCAGCAAGGCGCCGACTGAGCAGACCCATGGCTTTATCGATCAGTCGTTCTACAGCGGCAACGAAAGCCGCACCCGCTTCGGTATCGGCGGG